>CAZQUC010000058.1:11025-14554 GCA_964596095.1 uncultured Enterobacteriaceae bacterium | reverse complement strand
AATTTTCCGCCTTTTCCTCCCGCCCGGCCGGGGCATGTTCCGGGATGCGCACCTTTGCCTCCAGAGCGGGAACCACCACCAGCGGGCCGAAACTGACGGGCCGGGGCTGGACGTTGCTGGCGCTGTGCATGGCGCTGGCCGGGCTGGGCGTGTGGAAGCACGAGCCGGCCTTCGTGCAGATGGGGTTGTTTTTCCTGCTGGTGCTGGCCGGATCGTGGTGGCTGGCGCGGCGCAATCTCCAGGGGCTGGCTCCGCGTTGGGAAACCCCGGAGACGGCGTTTTCCCACACGCCCTTCACCGCCACCCTGCGGCTGGAGGGCGCGGCCGGGAAGTGGGGCGCGTTCAATGTCGATTGCGGGGACGAGGCGGCGGGGGATTTCGGCAAAGGGATCAGTTGCCGCAGCCTCGCGCACGGCGAGCGGAAAACCTTGGAGGTGGAAACGCGGTTGCGGCGGCGCGGGGTGAATCCCGCCTTCCGCTGGCGCCTCCGCTCCACGTTTCCCGGCGGACTGTGGCGCACGAGCGTGGGCGGCTGGCACTCGCTGCCGATAGCGGTCTTCCCCCGTCCCGTGTGGCCGGAGCAGTTGGAAGATCCCCGCGCGCCGCTCACGGAAAGCGGCGATGAATGCTCGCAGCCCGATCCCGACTTTGACGGCGAATATCTCGGCATCCGCGAATTCGCGCCCGGCGATCCGCTCAAGCTCGTGCATTGGCGCGCCTCGGCGCGGGCGCAACGGCTGGTGGTGCGCGAGTTCGACCGCCGGCTGCCGGTGAGTTACGCGTTGTTTTTCCACTCCTTCCAACCGCCGGGCGACAAACGGCCGTCCGATGCCTTCGAGAGCGCGCTGGAAATGCTCTCCGGTCTCCTGCTGCGCTGCCGCGAGCATGCGCTGCCGCTGACGGTCACCGCCGATTTCGTCGGCTGGAAATCGCTCACCCTCACCAAAGCGCGCGACCTGCGCACGGCGCTGACCTGGCTGGCCGAAGCCAAACGTGCCGCCACCACCGACCTCGCCCCGCTGGCCGGCGCGCTGGCCGGAGTGGCCTCCGGCGCGCGCGTCTTCGTGGTGAGCGACACCCCGGTGCGCCACTGGGAAGCGCTGGTCCCGCCGAGCGCGGCGGAAGTCACTTGCCTGAGCGTCGCCGACATGCGCCGTCGCCGCCCCAACCTGCGCCTCAAACGCCCGACCGCCCCACCCGCCGCCGATTGATCCATGTATCCGTTTTTCGCTCTGGTGATTTTTTACGCGCTGCTGGCGCTCGCGGTGGTGGTCCTGCGCGGGGATCTGACCGGTTGGTCGCGCGACGCGGACCGCGCGCTCTCACTGCTCTTCGTCCTCGCGGCCATCGCGCTGCTGCTGGGGGCGTGGCGGCCGTCCTTCGCGCCGGGGAAACGCGTGCCCGGCGCGCCCCCCCGGCCGCGCTGGCCGTGGTGGCTCGCGTTGGCGGGCGTGGCGGCCGCCGTTTACATGGCGGTGCTGCCGCCGGCCAGCATCTGGATCGCCCGCCCGTGGGTGAAATCCACGGCCAACGCCCAGGAGGCCTCGCCCGAGACCGCGCAGCCGCCCACCGACGCGCCTTCCCAGACCTCCGATGGCAGAGGGCTGGGCGTGGGCGATCCGGCGTCAGGCGAGCCCCCGCCGTCACCGGAAAGCGACTCCTTGTCCTTGGGCCGGGAAACGCCGCCCGAAGGCTCCTCTTCCCCGGCCACACCGCGCGAGGCCGACGCCGGCACGCCGCCATCGTCGTGGTGGGAGCGGCTGCTCTCGTGGCTCCGCGTCCATTCCGACTGGTGGCGCTGGCCGCTGGCGGCGCTCCTCATCGCCGGGTGCGCGTGGTTGTTGTTCCGGCTCTGGAGCGGGGCGAGGAAACCGCACGCCTCCTCGGCCACGGACCTCATCCCGTGGTTCGAAGATCCCGCCGCGCCCGGTTACGTGCGGGAATTTCTCAAACTCTGCCACGCGCGGGAATGCGCCCCCGAGCCTGGCGACACCTTCCTCCGCCTGCTCAGGCGATTGCAAACCCGGGGCGAGGAAGCCGCCGCCCTGCACCCGCTGACGACATATCATTATCTCGTGCGCTACGAAGGCTCGGCCGCCGAGCCGGCCACCGAGCAATCGTTCGTCAAACTCCTGCGCGTCTTGCGCAAAGCGGCGCCGGCTCCCCTGGCGACGTCCGGAGAATCTCCGCGCTCCACCGCCGACCGGGAGACACGCCGGAGCGCGGACGAAGACGACGATTATTGAGCGGCCGCCGTCCGCTTGTAGGCCAGGAAATGCGCCACCGGCACCTGCCAGGAGGCGGAGTTGGTCTTCAACGCCACCGTTTCCCCCCGCAGCACGCCTTGGAACGAGGCGCCGCCGGCCAGCGCCAATTGGAAAACCGGCTGGGCGTCGGAGCTATCCTCCGCGCGTTGGATCTCCGTGATCTCGGCGGTGGCGACCCGCGTTTCCGTCGCGCCGGTGAGCAACACGAGCGTGTCGCCGTCCAGCGTGGCGGCCACGAGATTCTGCCCTTTGAGCAAGCAGGCCGACGGCGCTTCGACACCGGAAAAATCAGTGATTTCCTCCGGCTCCTCATCCGCCGCAGGCAGGTCCACGCCCGGCTGCCAGAAGGCCGCGACATCCGTCACCGCCACGGTCAGCGTCCCCAACCGCGCGGATTCCGCGGTCACCTCGCGGGGCGAGGGGAAGACCGTCAGCCGCGAGCCGTCTTTCAGCCACAGCCGGCAGGCCGGCGCCGGCGCGCGCAAATGCCAGAACGCGCGGATGTCCCCCAGCGGCGTCTCCAACGGCCCCCACGGCGTGGTGAGGGAAAGGGTTTCCTCCTCCGGCCAGCGCAAGGGGAGCACTTCCTCCGAAGAGAGCCGCACCAGCACCGACGGCCGCCCGTCGGTCACGCCGTCCTCGGGCCGCTCGCGCAGCACCAGCGCCTCCAGCGTGTCCGGCTGGATCTGGATCGTCCACCCGCGCGCGCCGACGATTTTCCAATCAGGCAGCGTCACCTGGCCCGGCAGCACGTTGCCATCGCGCAAAAACACCCGCGGCATCCGCCCGCGCCCGCCGCCGCCCTGCACGGCCGCGACTTCGTCCAGCGGCGCCTCGAAGCGGCCGAAGCGCGACTCCACGGTCAAAGGCGCGCCCTGCGCTTCGCCGCCGAGCACGGAGTTGGCATTCATCCAATAGGTATCCTCCTGGTCGCGCTCGATGCCCAAGGCGGTGGCCAGCCGGGCCAGCGGCGCGAGCAATTCCCCCGCCCCAGGCGCTTCACCCTCGCCGCCGAGATGGCGGGGGGAAAAATTGACGACAGTGGAAATCGTGGTTTCCGGCACGCGCGGGCGGACCAACCGGCCGTTTTTCCAAAACGCCGCCACGAGATCGCGGGCCTGCTCCGGCGCGGGCGCGGGGCGTTGCGCCACCCAATACACCAGCGACACGCCTCCGTTTTCGGGCAGACGGAGCTTCCACTCCAACCGCCACCGGCCCTGCTCGCCGGGCGCGAGGCGCGGCTTCACGGGGTTTCGCGCCTC
>CAZQUC010000058.1:1816-10925 GCA_964596095.1 uncultured Enterobacteriaceae bacterium | reverse complement strand
ATCCGCCGCGTGACGGAATATTTCCCGCTGCGCCCCCGCAATTCCACTTCGCTCAAATCCGGCGACGTCCGGGCCGATTCGACCTGGAACGGAGCGCCCTCCAGCGCCCATCCCACCGGAAGTCCCGCCGGAATCGACGACGACTCCGCCTGCTGCCGCCCGCTCAATCCGATCGAACCGTCCTGACTCAACCCCCAGCGAAAGCCATTGGCATCCGTGTGTCGCTCGAAACGCACGGGCGCCGGTTGCACGACCTCCCATGTTCCCGTCCCGTTCGATTGGTCCGCCGCACCATCCCCCCACGCCATCGGCTGAAACGCCCCCACAAGCCCGCACATCACGGGCAACATCCGGCGCACCGTTCCGGCGACGCCCCACCTGACTGGCAAATTGGCTTTCACGCCGCGAACCTACCCGCTCCCCCGTCCGGCCAAAACGGAAATTTTTTCAGGCCGCTTCCTCCGGCGGGAACAGCCGTGCCCCGCGCCGGGCGAATCTCGCGCCGTTCAAGCGCCCTGCCGCCGTCCGGCTCCGGCGGCTCGCCATTCCCTCTTCGATTTCGGCCGAAAGCGCCAGTTCCGCCGCGCCGCCACCGCATCCACGCCCACCGGGTTCCTCGCGGCTGGCGAGAGCCAGCACCGTGTAGTCGCCTTCGGCCAGCAGGGTTTCGCCCAACGGCAGTTCGCAATAGCCGCGTCCGCTCTCACTGGTCACTGTAAACACAGCGACCGGGCTGACTTGCCGCGTCGTGACGCGGTCGAACACCGCCACTTCGATCCGCGTGCCCTCCGGCCATGACTTCCGATGGCCATCGAACGCCAGCAAAGCGTCAATCTTCACCGCGCGTCGCACGGAAAACTCCACGCCGGTCACTTCCAGATCTTCGGACGGCAGATCCCCTCGGGATGATTCCGCCATCACATAGGTGGCGATCCCGGTCACAATCAGAGAATCGGACTGCACGCCCTCAGTAGGGAGAGGAAGGTAAAGGTTTTGTTGCATCAATGGGGAATATGGATTTTTCTCGAATTCTTACTTTCTCAAAGTATTCGCAAGAAAAGCAAAAAGCAAGAGCCTCCTTTTGCTGTTCCTTCGATTAAAAAGAAATCGTTCCCATGCAACCCTAATTTTTGTTCAGAATAACGAATATTTCAGCGGGTTTCGCTTTTCGATTGAATAAATATTGCGTTGTCGCGTAACCGGCAGCCTCGTTCGCGCGTCTCCTGAATTCCCGGCCCCCCCTCGCCCGGACCAAAAAGCGAAGCCCGGTTGGAGCAGGAGCGAGATCCCCCAATGATAAACTCGCTGTGTCCCCCCAACCGGGCTTCTTTTTATACCCCCTTCGTCCGCCGGGTGACGGCGGACTTTAACAGTTTACAGAATCGCATGGGGGCGGGCCAATCCTGGAAATGAGTCAATATTGTCACATAAATTACCTTGCGTTTTCAGATTTTCCTTTCTGAAAAGCAAGAACCACCCACCCGGCGATGAGGCACGTGCCGCCCAGCGGCGTGATCGGCCCCAGCCATGACCATTTCACCAGCGCCAGCCCGTAAAGGCTGCCGGAGAACCCGAGCAGGCCCGTCAGCCACAGCCAGCCAGCGGCCGGCGTGCGCGTCACCCGCTCCGCCAGCACCCACAAGGCCACCGCGTGGATCAGATGATAAAAGACGGCCTTTTCCCAGACCTCGGTCATGCCGCGCTCGTGCAGCAGGGTTTTGAGGGCATGGGCGCCGAACGCGCCCGCCGCGATCGCCAGCGCGGCGAGGACGGCGGCCAGACGGGACAGAACAGTGGATGACATAGGCGAGACCCCGGTCCGGCAGAAGACAGGCACGCCGCGCCGGGAAAGAGGCAGGTTATCGCACGGCCGCCGCGCGAGGGCAAGCCTCGCCGGCCATTTCGCCTTTCTCCGAACGATGTATAGTGGCCGCGATGAGCGTTCCCGTTCCGCACGTCCCCCGCCCCGCCGCGTCTTCCCTGCCCTGGTTCGGGCCGGGACGGTTCCCCTTGTATCTCGCGCCGATGGCCGGCGTGACCGACGTGGTCTTCCGCAGCCTGTGCAAAGAACTCGGCGCGGATGTGATGGTGACGGAATTCGTCTCCGCCGAGGGCATCATGCAGGCCGACCAGCGCACGCGGAAATACACCGAATTCACCGATGCCCAGCGGCCGGTCGGCATCCAGTTGTTCGGCGCCGACGGCGAGCGCCTGGGCGAAGCCGCGCGCAAAATCATCGACTGGAAGCAGCCTGATTTCATCGACCTCAATTTCGGCTGCCCGGTCAACAAGGTGGTCAGCAAAAACGGCGGTTCCTCACTGCTGCGCGATTGCCCGCTGCTCGAACGCGTGGCCGCGGGCGTGGTTCGCGCGCTGGAAGGCACCGGTGTGCCCGTGACCGCGAAAATCCGCCTCGGCTGGGATGCGCAAACCATCAACGCGCCGCATGTGGTCAATACTCTCGCGGCCTGCGGCGTGCAGGCGGTCGCCATCCACGGCCGCACCCGCGCCCAAGGTTACACCGGGCGGGCGGATTGGGATCTCATCGCCGAATGCGCCGCGCTTTCGCCCATCCCCGTCATCGGCAACGGCGACCTCACCGCCGCCGCCGACATTGCCCACCGCCGCGCCACCGCTGGCGTCGCGGGCGTCATGCTCGGCCGCGCCGCCATGCAGCACCCGTGGATTTTCCAGGAGGCGAGCCATTACCTCGCCACCGGCACGTTGCCCCCGCCCGTGACCACCGCGGAGCGCTGGGCCTTCATGCTCCGCCACGCTCGCCTCGCCGCCGCCTCCAGCCGCTACGGCGGAGAATCCGCCACCCTCCGGCACATGCGCGGTCGCCTCATGGCCTACACCCACGGCTTCGCCGGCGCCAAACACCTACGCCAGCGATTCTCCACCCTCACCACCCTCGCGGAGCTGGAAGCCATCGCCGCCGAATGGCAGACCGCGGAACCCGAACCCGCCGTGCTCGCCGTGTGTTGAACGGCGTTCAACAATTTCCCGGTTTGACGTGGGCGCGGCGCGCTCTATAAACTCCCCCCTTTCTTTTCCGGGGGCAACGCGCGCCGCCGATTGTGAGCCGGCGCGGATTCCCCCTTTCTCCGCAAACCACGCACCCATCCATACCCGCACCATCATGGCCTCGAAAAAAGCCGCCAAGAAACCCGCCGCGAAAGCGAGCGGCAAGTCCACGAAATACGTTTATACCTGGGGGGCCGGCAAGGCTGATGGCGACGGCTCGCAGAAAGCCCTCCTCGGGGGCAAAGGCGCCAACCTCGCCGAAATGACCCGCATCGGCCTGCCCGTGCCTCCCGGCTTCACCATCACCACCGAAGTCTGCACTTACTTTTACGCCCACAAGAAAACCTACCCTGTCGAGCTCCAGGCCCAGATGGAGGCCGGCGTCAGGAACATGGAGAAGATCATGGGCTACAAGTTCGGCGATGCCAAGGGCTTCCCGCTCCTCGTCGCCGTCCGCTCCGGCGCGCGTGATTCCATGCCGGGCATGATGGACACGATCTTGAACCTCGGCCTCAACGACGAAAGCGTGCTCGCCCTGACCACCGCCACCGGCAACGAGCGCTTCGCGTGGGATTGCTACCGCCGTTTCATCCAGATGTATGGCGACGTGGTGCTCGGCGTGCAGAAGCGCGAAGGTGAAGATCACGAGCCGTTCGAAGTCGTCATCGAAAGCTACAAGCACGAAGTCTATCATAAAGACATCCTCGATTCCGACCTCACCGCCGCCGATCAGCAGGAGTTGGTGAAACGCTTCAAAAAGCTCGTCAAGGACCGCACCGGCAAAGTCTTCCCGAACGACCCGTGGGATCAACTGCGCGGCGCGGCCGGCGCCGTCTTCGGCTCGTGGATGAACGATCGCGCGATCGTCTATCGCCGCAAATACAACATCCCGTCCGAATGGGGCACCGCCGTCAACGTGCAGGCGATGGTCTTCGGCAACACCGGCGAAACCTCCGGGTCCGGCGTCGCCTTCACCCGCAATCCCGCCAACGGCGCGAATGAATTCTACGGCGAATTCCTCATCAACGCCCAAGGCGAAGACGTCGTCGCCGGCGTGCGCACGCCCGAGCCGGTGGCCGATCTGAAAAAGCAGATGCCCAAGCCCTACGCGGAATTGCTCAAGGTCCGCTCCACGCTGGAGAAGCACTTCAAGGACGTGCAGGACGTCGAGTTCACCATCCAGGAAGGCAAACTCTTCATGCTGCAAACCCGCAACGGCAAGCGCACCGCCGCCGCCGCGCTCAAGTTCAGCATGGATATGGTCAAGGAAAAACTCATCGACTGGGAAACCGCCATCCTGCGCAACCCCGCCGACCAGCTTGACCAGTTGCTCGCCCCCATCTTCGACACCGCCGAGGTCAAAAAAGCGAAACTACTCGCCACCGGCCTGCCCGCCGGCCCCGGCGCCGCCTCCGGCAAAATCTACCTCAACGCCGATCGTGCCGCCGCCGCCGCCGAGAAGGGCGAAAAAGTCTTGCTCGTCCGCAACGAAACCTCGCCCGAAGATTTGCGCGGCATGATCGCCGCCGAAGGCATCCTCACCGCCAAAGGCGGCGTCAGCTCGCACGCCGCGCTCGTCGCCCGCCAGATGGGCAAAGTCTGTATCTGCGGCGCCAGCGCCGTCCTCATCGACTACGACAAGAAAACCGTCACCATCTCCGGCGAGAAATTCAAGGAAGGTGATTATCTCAGCATCGACGGCACCAGCGGCAGCGTCTATGGCGGCCAGCTCAAGACCTCGCCCTCCGAAATCATCACCGGCCTGCTCCACGGCGACAAAGCCGCGCAAAAGACCGAAAAGTTCAAGAGTTTCAAAACGCTCCTCGACTGGTGTGCCAAAGCCACGCGCCTCGACGTCCGCACCAACGCCGACAACCCCGAACAGACGCTCAACGCCATCGCCTTCGGCGCGCAAGGCATCGGCCTCACCCGCACCGAGCACATGTTCTTCGAGGGCGACCGCATCGACGCCGTCCGCGAAATGATCCTCGCTGAAGATGAAGCCGGCCGCCGCGCCGCCTTGGCGAAAATCCTCCCCTACCAACGCGAGGATTTCGTCGGCATCTTCAAAGCCCTCAAAGGCCTGCCCGCCACCATCCGCCTGCTCGACCCCCCGCTGCACGAGTTCGTCCCCCACGACGACAAAGCGCAGGCCGAACTCGCCAAGAAGCTCGGCGTCTCCAAAGAAAAAGTCGCTGCCCGCGTTGCCGCCCTGCATGAATTCAACCCCATGCTCGGCCATCGCGGCTGCCGCCTCGGCGTCGCTTATCCCGAAATCACCGAGACCCAGGCCCGTGCCATCTTCGAAGCCGCCGCCGAAGTCCAGAAAAAGGGCATCAAAGTGAAGCCCGAAGTCATGGTTCCCTTGGTCGGCTTCAAAAAGGAACTCGACCTCCAGGTCGAAGTCATCCACCGCGTCGCCGCCGAAGTGCAGAAAGAGAAGAAAGTCAAACTCAGCTACCAAGTCGGCACCATGATCGAAGTCCCGCGCGGCGCCCTGACCGCGGACGAGATCGCCGAAACCGCCGAGTTCTTCAGCTTTGGCACCAACGACCTCACCCAGACCGCCCTCGGCATCAGCCGCGACGACATGGGCAACTTCCTCATGCCTTACACCGAAGCCGAAATCTTCAAGAAGAACCCCTTCGCCACCCTCGACCAGACCGGCGTCGGCCAACTCGTGAAGATCGCCATCGAAAAAGGCCGCGCCACCCGCCCCGACATCAAACTCGGCATCTGCGGCGAGCACGGCGGCGACCCCGACAGCGTGAAGTTCTTCCACAAAGTCGGCCTCGCCTACGTGAGCTGCTCACCCTACCGCGTCCCCGTGGCGAGACTCGCCGCAGCCCAAGCCGCCATTGAGGAAAAACGCGCCGAGGCCGCCAAAGCCGCTCCGGCAAAGAAGGCCGCGAAGAAAAAGTAAGGGCTCTTCGATCTCCAGCGGCCCGTCGAAGCCCAGCCACAACTCAAGTCACCCCGTTCAGCGATGACCGGGGTGCTTTTTTAGACCAACTAAATAACGTTGTTTTTGATACCATATTTAAAATAAAGTGCTTTACTTTTGGAGTAATTCCTCAAAAATAGAGAATGGCCACTCAATTTCAACCAGCGCCTCGCATCGTGGGCCGCGACGAGTTCATCGCGGAAGTCTGGCGCATACTAGAGCTCAAAAGCCTCTATATGAATGATTTGCGCCGCATCGGAAAAACGCAGATCATCCGAAAGATGCACGCCGAACTCCCGCCCGATTGGTTAGCTGCGTTTTCTGATCTTGAGGGCACACACACTGCGGAGGAGTTTGCGGCCTTGGTTTACAAGGACTCAGCGGTGGCTCTTCCCGAGAAAAAACGCAAATTCAGAAGGATGATCGAACTGCTCGGAAAAGCGGCGGGCACGGAAATCATGGGCATCCTCAAGCTCCCCGACGGGCAGCCGGCTCTGTGGAAGGATGTGCTCAGGAGGACTTTCGACGACATTGATGATTCGCTGCGGGAACCCGGGCCGGGCCGCCGGATGGTATTCTTCTGGGACGAAGTCCCCTTCATGCTCGACAACATCGCCTCCCGGCAGGGCAAGGAAACCGCCATGGAGGTGCTGGACATTCTGCGGGAGCTTTCCCAGCGGCACGAACACATCCGCCTGTTGCTCACCGGGTCGATCGGCATCCATCATGTCCTGCGCAGTCTGTGGGGCGATGGCTACAAGGGCTCGCCGCTCAACCACATGAACCACGTCCAGCCCGGCCCGCTCGCACCGGAGCACGCGGTTCCGTTCGCCGAGGCGGAGATCACACGCCGCGGGCTGCGCTGCGAGCCTCCCGGCTCGTGTGCCGCCGTTCTGTCCGAGGCGGTCGGACACATTCCTTTTTATATCGAAAAGCTCGTGGCCTGTCTTCCGCGGGGCGAAAATCTGACGCCCGCGTCCATCAACGCGGCACTGGAGAGAGAACTCCGATCGGACACCAACGACTGGGACTTGGACTACTACCGGAGGCGGGTCAAAACGGCGTTCGGCGAACGGGAACGGTTGGTCCTGTCCATCCTCGACACCCTCGCTGCGGCCGAGGCTTCGGCCCTGTCTTTTCAGAAAATCGGCATGCTCGTCAGATCACGGATGGAGACGGACGATGAAGCGCTCCGGGATCTTTTGAAACTGCTCTGCATGGACCACTACCTCGTGCGGAACGAAGCCAATGAATACCGCTTCTACCTCCCGCTCATCCGCCGCCGGTGGAAGATCAACCGCAGCCTGTGACATGAACGAACGTCCTTTTCTCAGTCATTTTTCGCCACAGTGGACGGAGCCGGAGTATCTCGAACAGATTCTGGTCCAGCGCGAGGATCTGCTGGCCGAAAGTGTCGCCCTGGTGCGGGAGAGCGTGCTCACGGACCGGCGGCATCACCTGCTCTTTGTCGGGCCGCGCGGAGCGGGCAAGACGCACCTCGTGACCCTGATCCAGCATCGGTTGAGCCAGGATGCGGAACTCGCCGGCCGCATGAGGGTGGCGTGGCTCAATGAAGACGAAACCGCCACCAGTTTCCTCCGCCTGCTCATCGCCATCTACCGCAGCCTGGCCGAGCGTTACCCGGATGAGTTCTCCTCCGGCACACTCTCCTCCCTCGGCAAAGACCCGGCCGTGGCGCTGGAACAACTCGGGCACGCCCTGCGGCGCGATCTGCGCGGGCGCATCGTGGTGTGCCTCATGGAGAATCTCGACTCGCTCTTCCGCAGTCTCAATGTGGCCGAGCAGCGCAACTGGCGCGCCTTTCTCCAGAATCACCCGGTCTTTGTCATCGTGGGCACCGCGCAGACCCTTTTCGACGGCATCGCTGACCACGACGAACCCTTCTTCGGATTCTTCGATGCCCGCCACCTCCAGCCCCTGTCGGTGGACGAGGCCCGCGAGTTGCTGGAGCGCATCGCCCGGCTCCACGGACGCATCGATCTCGCCGAGTTTCTCCGGACTCCCACCGGCCGCGCCCGCGTGGATGCCATCCGCGCGCTGGCCGGGGGAAATCCGCGGCTCTATCTCATTTTCTCCGACCTGCTGGTCAATGCCGGGGCGCTCGATGACCTCGTGCGCCCGTTCGAAGAAATGGTGGACCGGCAGTTGACGAGTTACTACCAGGAACGCCTGCGCTGGCTCAGCCCGCAGCAGCGGGAGATCGTCCAGTTCCTCTGCCGTTCCCGCGGCCCCGTGCCGGTCAAGCACATCGCCGAAGGCCTGTTCACGACGCACAACTCCATCACCGGCCAGCTCAAGGCGTTGCGCGAGATGCGCTACGTGGACAGCCACCCGCTGGGCCGTGAAGTCTTCTACGAACTCGCCGAGCCGCTCATGCGCCTCGCCTTGCAGGTAAAAGAAACCCACGACCGCCGCCCGCTCGCCCTCATCGTGGACTTCCTGCGGATCTGGCACGAACGCCGGGAAATCGAAGAGCGCCTGGCCTCGTGTGCGGCCGGTTCGCCCTCACGGGCCTATCTGGAAACGGCGCACCGCCTCCTGCTCACGGAGCCGAATCTCCGGCATGAACTGTATCGCCGGGATCTCGAGTTTGCCGGTCCGGACCAATGCGACGACACCACTCTGGCCAAGGCCCAATCTCTGGCAGATGAGTCCGATCAGCCGGACGACTGGTTGAGGCTCGGACGGATCCTCTATGCGCGTGAGGAGTGGGAGGAAGCTATCCAGGCTTTCAGCAGAGCCATCGACAGAGAAACGGCCACACCCGCGGAAGCCGCCAGGGCGCTCAACAACCGGGGTGTTGCGCACTGGCACGCCGGCCGCACCGCAGAGGCGATCGCCGACTTCACCCGCGCCATCGAACTGTCAGGCGCGCCGCCAGAACACATCGCCGGGGCATTCGTCAATCGAGGTTTTATGCACGGGCAAGCCGGCCGCACCGCGGAGGAGATCGCCGACTACACCCGCGCCATCGAATTGCCCGGCGCGCCGCCGGACCAGATCGCCAGGGCGCTCGTCCATCGAAGTTTTATGCACGGGCAAGCCGGCCGCACCGCGGAGGAGATCGCCGACTTCACCCGCGCCATCGAATTGCCCGGCGCGCCGCCGGACCAGATC
>CAZQUC010000058.1:0-1716 GCA_964596095.1 uncultured Enterobacteriaceae bacterium | reverse complement strand
TTTATGCACGGGCAAGCCGGCCGCACCGCGGAGGAGATCGCCGACTACACCCGCGCCATCGAATTGCCCGGTGCGCTGCCAGAAGAGATCGCCAAGGCGCTTAACAACAGAGCGATTTGCCACGCGGACAACCAACAGCACGAAGCGGTCCTCCGCGATCTCGGCCGATTGTTCACGCTTTCCGATCAGGATGCCGTAAAGGGAGTCGTCGCCAGCCAGCTCCACTACCAAGCGAAAGAGGTGGTCACCGCCGCCTTCGCGTCCACCACTGAGGCCGCACGCTGGAAATCCACTCTCACCGCGTTCGCCGGGCACTTCGCCCGGTTCGGCGGGCTCCCGCAGCTCGGCGAAGCAGCGGTGAAGCATCTCCCCACCCTGGCCGAAAGCCCGCTCAATCACGCTGCCTGGGAGGCCTGGGCCGAGGCCTGGGACTCCGCCCGCGCCGCGCTTCCGGAACCGGACCGGGACCAACTCGACATCCCCCTGCGGCTGCTGCGGACCGGCATTGCCTGGCTGAAAACAAAAGACGATGGCTGCTTGCTAGCCCTGCCGAGTGAAGAACGCCGTCTCCTCCGGGAAGTCCTCCGCCTGCCCCCGGAAAAAGCCGTGAGGAGTCCATGACTCGATAGGCTTATTCATGCAGACTTACAGCGATTTGTCCCTCATCGTCCATACCCAGCAACTCGGCATTTGACTCGCTCTCTCTCCGGGCTGCCCTACGGGGAGATTGCCGCCCATCTGTCCGCAGAGCGGCCCTACACACTGAGCAAATCACAGGTTTATGCGGACGCGCGGAAGATCGAAGACCGCTGGCGCAAACGAAGCCAGGATTTGCTCGAAACGAGCAAAGGGCGTCATCTGGCCGCGCTGGATGTTCTGACACGGGAAGCATGGGCCGCTTGGCGCAAATCCGGCAGCCACGACGCCGCCACCTTGCGCCTGCTGCTGGACATCGAACGCCAGCGGGCGTGAGTCTGGGGACTGGAAAACCCGCCGGCGAAAGTCGGAGGATTTGCCGCCAACCTGCCGCAGCCTGAATTGATCCTCACCGTTCATGATCCGCTGGCCCATCTCAGTTGGGAAGAACGAGTGAAGCACACAACCGGGATTGATGTGCCCCCGATTCCACAACAGGAGGCGGAAGACTGACCGAATGGGCGCTCAAGAAAACGAGAGGCATTGGCAGGATGGAGAATTCCGAAAGGCGCGGCAAGCCGCCCGCACGGTGTCAACTCCCTCGGGAAACACATCGGATTTGCACAGAACGAATCCGGGGCTGCATCATCCATGATGTTCCATGAAATGTCCTTTTGTGGAATGTGCTGAAAGCACCGGCTGTGTCGCCATCATTTCCATGAAACTGAACCTCAACACCACTTCCACCCCGGTCAAGGGCGCGGCGCTTTTGGAGCAACGGTGTTTCAGGCAAGGCGCAGAGAGCGTGGCTGCCCCCCCGGGAGGCATGCGCGTCAACTTCGTGTCAGAACCGGTTTAATGTCTCAAAAGCGACTTTTCGCAGTCGCATGATGATGCCTGTTTTTGGCTAAATTGAATGTTTTTTTGAGCTAAAAATGGAAACTTTCTACAGTTTCTAACACGAAGTTGACACGCATACCCGGGAGGGCGCTCCGGTGATGGCTGATCGAATCTCCCCCACCCCGAGGAGCCCCTCCCTCTCCCCCACAGAGCGGTGGCGAGCCTCCGCACCAAACACGC
>CAZQUC010000057.1:0-14660 GCA_964596095.1 uncultured Enterobacteriaceae bacterium | reverse complement strand
TTGTCGCTGTTTTTGAGTAATATTCAACAAAAAAGTCGGTTTTTGTTCATATAGCGACGCAAATTTGTTGTATGGATAATGAAGAGGTGATGGAAGATTCGGCCGAAGGTGTGAGGGCGCAAAACCGTCAACGGCGGGGCGGTGGGAGGAACGGTGGCGGCGGATGCGATGCATGAGCCGAGCGGCGGCGTAATCGTAGGCACAGCCGTATCAACGATAGAGGGCAGGAGAAGGCACGTAAAGGGGCGGGCGGCATGAAAAAAACCTCGCGCCGTCGGCTAGATTATTCATCGTGCGCGCATGAATCGCCGCCATTTCATCCGCCGTCTCTCCGCCGCCGCCGTCACCGCGCCGTTCGTCACCTCCGGACTCCGAGCGGTGTCTCCGAATGGGAAACTGCAACACGCCGCCATCGGCGCCGGGGGACAGGGGGCCGCCGATCTGGATGTGTTCATCAATCATCCGAAATTCCAATTGGTGGCGCTGGCCGATGTGGATGCCGACACGCTCAAGGCGGCCAAGGCGAAATATGGCGAGAAATTCCCCGACGTGCGGGTCTATCGGGATTGGCGCGAACTCTTTGAAAAAGAAGGGGACAAGATCGATTCCGTCAACGTCGCCACGCCCGACCACCTGCACGCGGCGGCGGGGCTGAGAGCGGTCGATCTGGGCAAGCATCTGTATGGGCAGAAGCCGTTGACGCAAAACCTGTGGGAATGCCGGCTGCTGACCGAGCGCGCCCGCGCCAAGGGCGTGAAGACGCAGATGGGCATCCAGGTGTCCTCGGATTTCACGGAGCGGCTGGCGGTGGAGATCACCCACTCGGGAGTCATCGGCAAAGTGAAGGCGGTGCATTCCTTTTCCAACAAGGATTGGGGCGACCTGTCGCCCGTGCCCGACCGTGTGGACACGCCGCCGGAATCGCTGGACTGGGATGGCTGGCTCGGCGTGGCCACCGACCGGCCGTTCATCAAGGGCTACTACCACCCCGGCGAGTGGCGCAAGCGCCGCGACTTCGGCACCGGCACGCTCGGCGACATGGGGTGCCACATTTTCTCCTCGTGGTATCGCGCGCTCGGGCTCACCACGCCGGTGAAGGTCACCTCCACCGGCCCCAAGCCACTGAACCCCACCAACTGGGCGATCAACGGCCAAGTCGAGTATGTCTTCCCCGCCACGCAATACACCGACGGCGAGACCGTCTCCGTGACGTGGTATGACGGCACCTCGCGCCCGCCGCAGCACGTGATCGACATCATCGAAAAAGATCCCGACCAACCGACGAAAGTGGCGGGCCAAGGCAATATCATCATCGGCACCGAGGGCGTGCTCCTCCACCCGCACATGAGCACGCCGCGGCTCTTCCCGCGCGCCAAATACCGGAGCTTCCGCAATCCCCGGCTGGAGCCGCGCGACCACTACCATGAATTCGTGGATCGCGCGCTCGACGGGAACGGCCAGCCATCGGCGAATTTCGACTATGCCGGGCCGCTCACCGAATCCGTGCTCCTCGGCTGCCTCGCCAGTCTTTTCCCGGGCGAGACGCTGGAATGGGACTCCAAAGCGCTCCGGTTCACCAACTCGGACGAAGCCAACAAGTTCGTGAAGCGCGAGTATCGGAAAGGCTGGGAAGTGGCGTGAGGCTTCGCGCGTTTTGATCGGATGGGGTCACGGGGATTGCGCCGCGTGACCTTTCCACGCCACCGGACGCGCGGTTTTGATGCGCTGCGCTCGCTCTTCGGGCAGCCTTCGGCTGTCTTGAAGGGGTGGCGCCCGGCACAGACTGGTTGTTGCGGAAGCTCCCTCCCGACAACGTGCCGGCTACAAGTCCTTCCGGCGAAAGAACCAAAGGGCGGCGGTGAAAGGGAGGAGGCTCCAAAGCCCAAGGATGGACGCGGCGCCGAGGATGCCGGTGGTGGTGCCGAGCAGGTCTTTCATCAACGCTCCGGTGTAGCCCATGAGGGCCGAGATATCCATTTGCAGGAGCACGATCACGCGGCCGAGATCGATGGGGTTGAGCGCGATCATGGCCATGGCGGGTTTCTCCAGCGGATAGTCGGCGAAGAAGATCATCACGAGCAGGATGAGGCCGTCGTGCAGGATGGCGAAGTAGAACCACAGCAGCATGGCCATGCCGATGCCGCGGGCTTTGTCGCGGGTGATGACCGCGCCGAGAAAAGCCAGGGAGATGAAAATGATCGTGAGGGCAAGGCCGACGCCGGCGAGGATAAGCCCGGTGGCGGTGGGCGCGTAGAGCGCGATGGGCAGGCCGATGCCGAGCAGGAACGCGCCGCCGAGAGCGATGGCCACGCCAAGGAATTCCGCCTGCAGAATGGTGCGGCGTTGCAGGGGCTGAGCAGCCAGGAGTTCGATGAACTCGTAGGAATTGTAGAAATGGATGGCGCCAAAGATGAGGCTGACGAGCGGAACGACGAAGAGGACGAGGCTGAGCAGGCCGATGAGGCCTTTGGTGACATCGCCCCCGAGATTGAAAAGGCCGAGGGCGGCGGCGAGCAAAAAGAGGGTGTAGGCGATGACGATGCGGCTGCGAATGATGTCGCGAACCACGTATTTGATCAGGCGCGTCATGGGTTGGCGGGAAGGCGGGCGGTTTCACGCATGAGGCGGGCGACGATGCGGCTGAGTTTGGTTTCACCGTGTTCCTCCATGAGTTCGCCGAGGGGGCGGCAAAACTGGAGGCGGCCTTCGATGAGATGCATGAGGTCGCTGGTGATGTCGTCGAGATCGCTGAAGATGTGGGAGGTGAGGAGGATGAGCTTGTTCCGCCCGCGCACGTCGCGGACTTTTTCCTTGAGGATTTCCGCGGCGGCGGGGTCGAGTCCGGCCGTGGGCTCGTCCAGGATGAGCACGTCGGGGTCGAAGAGGAAGGCGAGGCCCGCGCTGAGTTTCTGCCTCATGCCACCGGAGAGGGTGCGGGCGGGTTGATGGGCGAAGCGGCCGATGGCAAAGGACTCGATAAGATCCTCGTCGGTGCGCTCGTAAGTGCCGCGCCGGATTTCACGCATCATGTCGATGAGCTGGCCGACTTTGAGATGATCGGGGAAGCGGCCGATTTGCGGCATGTAGCCGATGTGGCGGCGCAAGTCCGGCTTGGCCAGCAGGCTTTCTCCATCGAGCGTAAGGGTCCCCTGATCGGGGATGACGAGGCCGAGGACGCATTTGATGAAGGTGGTTTTGCCGGAGCCGTTGGGGCCGACGAGGAGGACGGACCGGCCGCGTTTCATGGTGACGCTGACGTCGTCGAGCGCGGTGAGCCGGCCAAAGGTTTTGGTCAGTTGATGGGCGGCGATCATGGTTTCTTTTCGTCGCGGGCAGGCCGGAAGGCGCTCAGGTCGTGCGGGCGCATGGCAGGGCTGTCGTCTTTGACGGTTTCCGGCGTGAGGGATGGGAAGGCTTTCTCCGCCTGATCCAGCACGTGGACAATGGGGCTGCGCAGCAGAAGGACGGAAGGTGGGACGCGGTTGACCATCACGGCGTAGAGGCTGACGGGGCGGTGGGGCACATCGCCGGCGCCGTCGCGGCGCAGGTCGTAGCCTTCGTATTTGTCCCAATAGTTGGCCGCGAGCCGGGTGTCATCAAGCTCCCCGGCAGCGGCGATGTCGAAGGAATTACCGGAGAAGTTATTTCGGGTGATCGTGTTGGAGGAGCTGTTGGAATGGATCTGAAGGGCGCGGCCGTTTTCGCGGAATTCGTTGGCTTCGACGGTCATGCGGTTGGAGCCGTCCATGGTGATGCCGGTGGTGTTGCGCTCGAAGCAGTTGCCGGAAATGCGCCCATCGGTCATGTCCTTGAGAAGGAGGCCGTAAGCGGAAGCGCCCCAGTTGGAGCCGAAATAATTCCGGGTCATCTCCACTTGGCGGGAATACATCACGGCCACGCCCGCGCCGTTTCGCTGGAAGCTGTTACGCTGGTATTTGCTGCCGTGGGAGAACATGAAATGCAGGCCGTAGCGAAGGTTGTCGGCCACGTCGTTGTCTTCCACGATGGTCTCGGAAGCGAATTCGAGATAGATGCCGTCGCGCTGGCCGTGCGCGAGGTTGCCGCTGACGGTGGCCTGGGCGCAGTGCCAGAGGTGGATGCCATTTCCGGTGTCATGCTCGCGGCCCGGCGTGCCGCGCACGTCATTGCCGAGCACGCGGCAGGCTTTGGCTTTGGCGAGATAGATGCCGAAATGGCAGTCGCGCAGGCGGTTGCCCTCCACGGTCACGCGGTCGGCGCCCTCGATGCGTATTCCGGCGCGGTCTTCCAGGCTGCTGACGCCGCTGTGGCGCGGCTCAAAGCCGCGGATGGTGACATCGGAAGCGGTGACGGTGAGGATTTCGTGTTTGTTTTCGCCATCGAGCACGGGGAAACCAATGCCTTCCAGAATCAGGGGTTTCTCCACCCGCAGATTCCCTTCGCGGTAATGGCCGGCGTGGACTTTGATGACATCGCCCGCGCTGGCGGCGGCGAGCGCGGAGGTCAGGGTGGCGTGTGGATGGCCGGGGCCGACCAGAAGCTCGGCGGCCTGAAGGGAAGAAGCCCACGCCAGCAGCAGGATCACTTTTCGCATGGGCATTCTCCGGATAGTGTCTGCATCACTTCCCTCCAGGCGAGGGTCTGTCCACCGCCACCGAGTTCGGCATCCACGGCGCGGGCGGCCTCGGCATTCGCAAAGGCCCCCACCCCGCTGCCCATGGGCGTGCGGAGTTTCTCGTGTTTCAGATAAACGGCCTGCCCGGCAGACAGGAACTGGTTGGCGGCCCGGAAATCCGCGACCTCGGCCTTACCGGGAGTTTCTGGATGCTCATCCATGAATTTCATCAGGCAGTTAAGATCGTCGAATTTGTAAACCTTGCCTTTGCCGGTGATGAAGGCGGAGCCATAATGCTTGTCCACCAGCAGCATTTTGCATTCGGCGCAGGTGTCCTTGCCATAGTTGATGGAGAGCGGCGTGGGCTTGCAGGCGGGCAAGCTCACGGTGAGGACAGCCAAAAGGGACGGCAAGGCGGCCGTGGCAGCGCGGCGTTTCAAGGGGAGGAATTTTTTCAGCCAGCCGAATTCCCAAAACAACAACGTGGTGGCGATGGCTCCCGCTACGATCAGGATCCAGCCCCCTTTGTCAGGGCCGGAGTAAGCGACGAAATTGAGCAGGCTTTTGTAGCCGATGATGGGAGGCTGGTAGGACATGCCCGGCACTGAGATCGCGGCTTTCGGATCGAGGTCATGACCGTAGTCATAGCCCCAACGCCAAAAATCGAAGAGGCCAAGGCCGCCGCCGAGCAAGAGGATGCCCACGAAAATCACCAGCCAGCGGCGCGTGCCAGTGAGAACCGGGAGCAGCCCCATGAGGATCATGAACGCCAGCACGTATCCCATGTAGGAAAACTCCGGAAACATCTCCTGTTTGATATGCTTCATGCCGATATAATGATTGAGGCCGTTAATGATCTCGTAATCACCGCTGAGACAGCTCAGCCAAATTTTCATGTTCAGGCCTTCGGGATATTGTGGAGCCCAGAGTTGGATTTCCCAAAGGGGCAGGAAATAACCACCGATCATCGCGAGGGCGGCGAAGGCGAGGAGAATCCTGGTGACGGGATGGAGTGCGCGCTTCATGAAGTTGAGAAAGCCGTGGCCTCCATCGAAAAGGGGAGGCCGGCGCGGGATGGGAACGGACGGTTATTGCGGGGCGGTATCGCCGAGGCCAAAGCGGAGCGGGGTATCCGAGCCCTCCGGCGAGACACGGGCGTAGCCTTGCATCTCCTGGTGCAGCGCGGAGCAGAAGTCCGTGCAATAGAACGGAGCGATGCCGACGCGGGTGGGGATCCATTTGAGGGTGGCGGTTTCGCCGGGCATGACGAGGAGTTCGGCATTGGTGGCCCCTTTGATGGCGAAGCCATGCGGTATGTCCCAGTCCTGCTCCAGATTGGTGACGTGGAAATACACTTCATCGCCGATCTGGATGCCCTCGATGTTATCCGGAGCAAGGTGGGAGCGAATGGCAGTCATATAGACATCCACCCGTTTTCCATCGCGGACCACGCGGGCGTCTTTCTCGCTCTTGGTCACGAAAGGATGCTCATTTTCCTCGATCTTATAGATTCTCTTCGACTTCGGAGCGACGAGCGAGGCGGGGATCGCCTCCGCATAGTGAGGCTCGCCGACGGTCGGGAAATCGAGCAGGAGTTTCATCTTATCGCCGCTGATGTCATATAACTGGGCGGACTGGGTCAACTCCGGGCCGGTGGGCAGGTAGCGGTCCTTGGTGATCTTGTTGTAGGCGATGGCGTATTTGCCATGCGGCTTGGCGGTGCTGCCGCCGGGGATCGTCATGTGGCCGACGGAATAAAAGGTGGGCGTGCGGTCCACAACCTCGAGGGTTTCGATATTCCATTTGACCAGCTCGGAAGAGACAAACATGGACGTGTAGGCGAATCCCTTGCCGTCGAACTCGGTGTGCAACGGCCCGAGGCCGGGTTTTTTCACCTCGCCGTGAAGCACGGAATCATACTTCAGCACCGGAATGCCGCCGAAGTCCCCTTCGAAATCCCTGGCGGCGATGGCCTTCTGCATTTTGTCGAAGGAAAATACGGGAATGAGCGCCGCGAGCTTGCCGCTGCCGACGATGTAGCTGCCGGTGGGGTCGGTGTCGCAGCCGTGGGGCGATTTCGGGCAGGGCATGAAATACACCAGATCCTTCAGCTCACTGGGGTCGAGGATGATCACCTCGCTCATAGCCTCGGCTTTGCCGGTGTGGGTTTTTTCATCCCAGACGTTGTGGAAGTATTTGGTCCTGGAGACGCGGCCTTTGCCCGCTTTGAGGTATTCCTCGGCTTTCTTCCAGTTCAACGCGCCGATGAAGTCTTTGTCCCGTTGGGAGGCGTTGACTTCCAACAGAGTATGGGCCAGTTCGCTGTTGTAGCAGGTGAAGAAAATCCAGCCGTGGGATTTGCCTTTGCCGGCGCGGGCGAGGTCCAGGTCAATGCCCGGCAGCAACACCTGGAAGGCGACCTTCATGCGCCCGGTATCCGGGGCGACGGAGATCATGCTGAGCGTGCTCTTGAAGTTCTCCTTGTAAGAACTGATCGGCACGTCGGGCTGGGAGCCTTCGTCATCCAGCGGATAGGCGAAACGGGTGCCCGCCACGACATACTCGGAGTTCTCCGTGATGAAGGGCGAGGAGTGATTACCGGAACTGTTGGGAATCTCGAGGATTTCCTCCGTGCGAAAGGACTCGAAGCTGATGCGCGCCACGCGTGGGGTGTTGTTGGCATTGGCGAAAATCCAGCGGCCGTCATGCTCGCCCTTGGTCTGCGAGAGGGCGACGTGGTGCTGGTCGTCCCAGCTCTGGAAGCCGAAGGAAGTTTCAAGCATGGGCTTGGTTTCCTCGCTGTAGCCCCAGCCGGCTTCCGGGTCGGCGGAGAAGACGGGGATTTCGCGCAGCATCCGGCCCGAAGGCAGGCCGTAGATGGCGACCTGGCCGCTGAACCCGCCGGACACGACGTTATAAAACTCGTCGTGCTTGCCGGGTGGGACGTAAACTCTGGAGGCCGCGTCGTCCGCGGTGGCGATGGCCAGGCTTTTCGGCTTGCAGCCGATGGTCATCGCGGCGGCAGCCAGAATTAACAGGCCGGCGGCGTATGGTGGGGTCGATTTCATATCATTCGTGGGTGGTTGAAAAAATGGCGTTTATGGCTCGCCGTCGTTGGCGCGCATGAATTCAAGGAGATGGCGCGCCTCCTCCTCGCCGACGTTTTGGTTGGGCATGCGGACAAGGCATTGCTCCAATAGCTTCTGCGCCTCCTCATCCTGCTCGAGCATCATGTCCACGTTGGTGATCATGTTCATGACCCACACGGGCTGGCGGCGCTTGGTCACCCCCAGCCAACCGGGGCCCACCAGCTTCTCCTCGGTGAGACGGTGGCAAGGGAGGCATTTCATCTCGTAGGAGGCCTTGCCCTTGCCGACCCATTCCTGCTTGAGCGGATTGGTAATCTCGATCGTTTTGATCTCGATGCCATGAACCTCGGACTGCTTTTCAACGAGATCCGCAGGGGTGGGGGCCGCCGCGGCTTCCCGCTCCGCTTTTTCCTTGGACCCACAGGATGTCAACAACGCCCCGCAGATAGCGATGGAAATGACAGATTGGATTTTCATGAGGTTCATGACAATGACAACATCGGCCTTCCCGATCCTAATTCAAGAAAAAAATATCTTTTTTTCTTGAATTAGGATCGACGGACTCGCCTTGTGGTCGTATAGGCCTGGGCATGTTCTGTTACAGCGAGTTAGCCTAGTCCCTCAAATTGTGAGCCTGCACCAGAGAATCCTCGATGAGCTGGACTTCGCGCCCTTTCAGCCCGGCGCGCCCGAAGCGGACGGCGTGTGAACCGCCGTGATCCACTATGACGGCACGAACTGAGCGAACGTCTCCCGAGCGAGCCGGTCAATGACCTGCTGGCCCAATTCCGTAAACGTGTCGTGCAGGGGACACTGCGGCCCGACTCCGCACCAGTGCGGGCCGAAAGGGCACATGACCTGGTTCTCCACGTTCTCAAACACCCGCACCACATCCAGCAGGGAGATTTCCGCCGGATCACGGGCCAGCCGATAACCGCCCGCCGGTCCCGGCTTGCCGCTGACCAGTCCGGCGGAGGACAGCAGGGTGAGGATCTTGGCGACCAAGGCCTTGGAAAGCTGGCGCGCTTCGGCGATTTCTCCACTTCCGGCCAAGCTCCCCTCCCCGCCGTTGGCGGCGAGGTAGCTGACAGCGGCGATGCCGGCCTGGGCGAGTTTACTGTAGGTGAACATTCAGGAAGAGGCTACGATGCCTCCTTTGCGGGCTCTTCGCCAGGGACAATCGACCATCCGGTTTTCAATCCCAGCACGAACCAGCTCAACGTGACCGTTCCGATGGCGAAGAGGGTGTCGCCCACCACGCGCAGCCATTTGAAAAGGTCCATGATGCCCGAGCCGAGGAACTCATCGCTGCGGGCATACCACAGACCGTGATTCACGCTGGCGACGGTTTGCATCAGGCCCAGCGGCAACAGGCTCAGCAACGCCATCAGCAGCAGACCGATGTTGATCGCCCAAAAGGAAAAGCGGATCAACCCATCCTTCCAACGGCCCGGCGCGGCCAGTCCTTTGGCCACGAACAGCATCAGCCCGATGCCCAACATTCCGTAAACCCCGAAGAGGGCGGTGTGCCCATGCAGCGGCGTGGTGTTGAGCCCCTGCATGTAGTAGAGGGCGATGGGCGGATTGATGAGGAACCCGAAGATGCCCGCGCCGAGCATGTTCCAGAAAGCGACCGATAACATGCACCAGATGGGCCAGCGGTATTCGCGCACCCATTCCCTGGCCTGGCTCAGTTTGTAGTTATGCCACGCCTCGAAGCCGATCAGCACCAATGGCACGACTTCCAGCGCGCTGAAGGTCGCCCCCAGAGCCAGCACGGACATGGGCGTCCCGGAGAAATACAGGTGATGGAAGGTGCCGAGAATGCCGCCCGCGAGAAAGATGGTGGTGGCGAACAACACCGCCGCGGTCGCCACCTGGATGCGCAGCAGCCCCATGCGGGTGAAGAGGAAGGTGATGACCACCGTGGCGAAGACTTCAAAGAAACCCTCCACCCACAGATGCACCACCCACCAACGCCAATACGTGGCGAGGGAAAGATGGGTCTGCCGCTGCCACATCAGGCCCGCCGCGTAGAAGACGGCGATGGCGACGGTGGAGAGGAAAAACAGGATCAGCAGGTGGCGGTTTTCCCCCGGACGGCGCAGCGCCGGCCACATGGCACGCCCCATGAGGAACAGCCAGAGCAGCAGGCCCACGAAGAGCAGGATTTGCCACAGGCGGCCCATTTCCGCATATTCATAGCCTTGGTGGCCGAGCCAGAAATTCTCCGCCAGCCCGAGCTTCTGCATGATGCCGAACCACTGCCCGGCCATGGAACCCAGCAAGACGAAGACCACCGCGACGAAGAGCACATTCACGCCCAGCCGCTGGTATTTGGGCTCGTAACCGGAGACGGCCGGCCCGATGTAAAGCCCCGTCGCCAGCCACGCCGTGGCGATCCACAGCACGGCCAATTGCACGTGCCATGTCCGCGCCACCGAATACGGCAGCCAATCCGACAACGGCAGCCCGTAGAACTTCTGCCCCTCCACGCCGAAGTGGGCGGTGATGACGCCCATGACCACCTGCACCAGCAGCAGCCCGCACACCACCCAGAAATACTTCAATGTCGCCCGCATCGACGGCGTGGCCACTTGGCCCAGCAACGGATCCGACTCCGGCAGGAACTTGGCGTCGGGCAGCTCCTCCTCGCTGCCTCGCGCATAGTGGAAGGCCAGCAGGGCGGTGCCGGCCAGCAGCATGATGACGCTGAATCCCGTCCACAGCATCAGATCGCCGGTGGGCACGTTGTCGATCAGCGGCTCGTGAGGCCAGTTGTTCGTGTAAGTGATGGATTGCCCCGGGCGCTCGGTCTCACACGCCCATGTCGCCCAGAAAAAGAACGCATTCAGCGGAGCCAGCCGCTCGGGATCCTTGATGGTTTGATCCATCATCGCGTAGCTCTCGCGCAACCGATCCAGCTCCGCCGTCTTCTCGCCTCCGAACAAACCCGCGTAGTGGGCCGCATTGCTGCGGATCGCCTCCGCCCGCCGCGCGCTCACCATCAGCGTCTTGCTTGCTTCGTCATAGCGGTTCGTCCGCAACTCTTTCTTGAGCCGCGCTTTCAGCGACGCCTGCCGCTCCGCATCCAGCTTTTCGTAACTCTCCGCGCCCTCCTCCCCGGCCCAGCCCTCCAGCAGGAAAACCGCCTCCCGGTGCAGCCAGTCCGCCGTCCAGTCCGGAGCCACGTAACTGCCATGCCCCCACAAACTGCCCAACTGCTGCCCGCCCGTGCTCTGCCAGACATTCTGGCCATCCTTGATCTGCGCCGACGTGAACAGCACCTCGCCACTGCCGTCGATGACAACCTTTTCCGGAATGGGAGGAGCCTGCCGGTAAAGCTCTCCGCCAAAGTAGAGCAGCACCGCGAACGACACCCCCACCACCACGCCAAGAAGAATCCACAAACGTTTGAGATTGGTCATGCGCGGAAACTAGATTCCGGCTCACCCATGATCAACGAATTTTTTTTCTTTAATTGAGTTGCCGAGCATTTCCCTTCCGCCAGCTCCCACTTGGCCTTCGCGGCGTTCTTCGAAAAGTAGGCCGGCCATCTGACCGCGAAGGGAAGCGATGCCGGCGCAAAGCGGCTCACCGGAGGGCTGGATCGTGAACAACGGCGCCGGTCTCGGCACCAGTTTCACAAGGCCTGGGTGCGCAAGCATCAGCCGGAGTTCACGGGAGCCAACATTGAGGCGCAACAACGGCCAACACGGGCCGGTTACTCCCCCCACCACGCCTGCTTGACTGATCGTCCAACTTCATCGAACATCATTACCACAATTCGTCCAAAAAAGCAGGACCAGTCCGTGAATGCCAAGCAGAAAATGCCTACCACCATGCGATGCGCTCCGATGAGAACTTGCGAACTTCGTCGGATCGCACGAAAAGAATACCACATGAGTGTCGATCCTCATTGGCTGTCCCGCTCCCTTGGCCTGCCTCCCCGGAAAGCCTCCCTCGTGGAGGCGGTGGCGAGATGGTTCATCGGTTGTTATCAAAGCGCTTATGTAAGGGGAGCGAATGCGATAGCCGCTCTCGCCGCCAGTGACGGAGAAGCGAAATGGGGAGCGTTGCTGAAAGCCCACCGCGCGATTTACACCCCGGGAAATGAATATGCCCTCTGGGGCGTCATCGTTTTCGCCAAGGGGCTGACGCCGGAGGAGGAATGCGCGAAGCTACCTGCCATCGTGGAAAGAATCCGCTATCATCGCCGGGAGGAAGATCCGGTATGGGACGAGGAAATCCGGGCCTTCATGGAGCAAGTGGATAATGACGACGTGGGCGATTTCAGATTCGATCCCGTGCCCCGGAGCCTCACTGGCGGGGTCGAGTGTGTGATGGTCGAATGTCTGTTTCGCCGCCGGGATATGCCGGGAGGCGTCTTGAACCGGCGGCTGTTGCCCGTGCTGATTACCGACCACCCGCCGTGTGCCATCCTCGTGCCGTCGGAACGGTGGCCGGGGTTCTTTGTCGCGCAGTGGCGCGCCGCCACGATCACGTTCGGTCCGCCGCCGCTGCCGCCGCCCCTGTCCGGGAGCGCGGTCGAAGAGGCGCCTGAGGACGAGTTACCGCTTTTTGCGATCGAGGCCACCGGCTTGCCTCCCGAGCGGCTCCGGGTGCTGGAAAGCGCCGTTCATGACGGCTGCCGGCGCCAAGGCCTCAAATGCTATTTTCTGAATGTGGGAAGCCTGCGCTCGGAAGGCGCTCCCTCCCCCGGCTCCGGCGACATGCATTATCTCGGCCCGTTGACCGAAGAGCCGGCGGCTCGGCAAATGCTGGAGCGACTCTTTCAGGAAAATCTCACGGTGGAGCAGCGGGCGGCGGTGCAGATGGCATCGATGTCATTGGACGCTTTCTTTGTGAGATTCGGACGGCAGATCGACAAAATACGCGAGGAATGATCGTAGGATTGTCGCGCCAAATGGCCGCCCGGACCGGCCGGAGGGTGCCTTCGACTACCCCTATTCCTCATCCCGGCGGGTCGCTGTGGTCACGGACGGCAAAGGACGGTTCCTTTCCCAAAGCGGCGTCGCGTCTTCGGCAAGGCACCGCACTCCACAGCGCGGCCAAGTCAACTCAACGCGCGGTCCCCATCACCGTGATGACGATCTCGCGCCGATGCGGGGCGCGGCGATGCTCGAAGAGGAAGACGCCCTGCCAAGTGCCGAGCGTGGCGCGGCCATGAATGACGGGGATGACCTCGCTGGTGCGGGTCAGCACCATGCGCAGGTGGCTGGGCATGTCGTCCGGACCTTCCGTGGTGTGGACGAACCATGGAGTGTCCTCCGGCACGAGTTTCTCGAAAAACGTGTGCAAATCAGTGCGCGCGGAAGGGTCGGCGTTTTCGTAAATGATGAGGCTGCAACTGGTGTGGCGCGTGAAGACGGTGGCCGTGCCGTCGGCGACGCCGCTGGCGCGCACGGCGCGTTCGAGTTCATCGGTCAGTTCGTAGGTTCCCTTGCCGCGGGTGGCGACGGTGAAGGTGTGGTGATGCACGATCATCGCGGTTTTTCCCACGTTCCGGGCGTCACCGCAAGTCACCGCAAGCCCGGCCGGGCCGGTGTAATCGGACGGCGCGGCGGGCTTGCTTCCTCGCCGGCCGCGCCGGATTTTTCCGCAGCGGTCTGGTCCCGATAGAAAAGGACGCCGCGCCGGCGCAGGTTGGAGGCCAGCGCTTTCACGTCGTCGCGCAGTTGACGGTCGCTGAGCAGAGCGGAAATGAGGCCGTCCCCGCTGCTGGCCTGGCCGAAGGTGTGCCCGGCTTTTTCCGCGGCTTGTTTGAAGGCCGTGCCGGTTTCCTTGAACGAATCCGCCGCTTGGCCGACTTTGGTGATGGCGGTCTCGCCCTTGGCCAGCAAGGGTTCCAGCCGCTGCGATTGCTGGGCGATCTTCTCGCTACTGGTGCGCAGGTTGGCCAACGTGGCGCGGAGGTTTTCCGCGTTTTCCTCCGTCAGCATCTGCGTGTCGAACCGCTCCAGCGCGGTGTTGAGGCGGGCGAGCGCGGATTTGACATTGTCCGTGTTGCCGGTGGAAAGAACCTCACGCTCCAGCTTGTCGATGGCGGTATTGAAGGTCTTCACGCCCACGCTCAGCTCCTGGAGCACGGCTTCGATGTCGGCGGAGATTTTTCCGGCCGATTCCTGCAGGGTATCCAGCCCGGTGATGGTCGTCCCCTCCAGCGTGGCGCCGGGTTGGTAAAATTGCCCCGTGAGTTGAGGGGGCAGGGTGATGCCGATGTAGGAATCGCCCAGCAGCCCTTCCTTGGCGACCGTGAGCCGCGCGCCCACGGGAATGCGGTTGGCGCCGTCCGTGTATAAATAGAACGACACCCGCGCCTTGCCCTCGGGGGTCAACTGCGGCGCGCCGTCCACGCGGCCGATGCGCAATCCGCCCAAGCGCACGGGCGCCATCGCCGAGAGGCCGGAGGCGTCGTCGAAGACGACCTGGTAACGCTCCTTGGCGCGGAAAGATTCACGCAGGCTGCCGAATTGCAGGATCAGGCCCGCCAGCAGCGCCAGCCCGCACAGCAGGAAGAGACCCACGAGCAATTCCGTGCGCTTGTTGTCTTGTTTCATGCAAAAATCGGGAAGTCGTCCAAGCCGGAAGCATACCCGAAGGCGCGCGCGCGTCCGTCGTTTTTTGCGCGCGTCCGCCTCGCTCCTGCGCTCTTGTGGAGTGTGCTGCCCGGTAGCGCTTTGGATCAAATGCGGAAAGAACGTCCACGGGTTTTCCCCTTTTCATCTCTCCCTCGACGCTCGCATATTTCGATGTCACGCAAACTTTCACACTGGGTCAGTTAGGCAAAGCCAGGCAGAGAAACTGGGAGCGGCAAGTGAACTGGCGGACTTTGTAATCACCGCGATATCGCGCGACGCCACGTTGGAACTGCTGGCGGCGAACAACCACCAGAACTTGGGAAAGGACGAAGGAACTATCATATGGCATTGTTGGAAGTCGTTGTCATTAGGCGG
>CAZQUC010000056.1:0-14760 GCA_964596095.1 uncultured Enterobacteriaceae bacterium | reverse complement strand
TTTATGACAACGACACTTTTGGCTTTCAGCCTCGGCGGTCCCGAAATGGCCGTCATCTTCGTGCTGCTCCTGTTGCTGTTCGGAGCGAAAAAACTGCCCGAACTCGCCCGCGGCATGGGCAAGAGTCTGGGTGAGTTCAAGAAAGCCCGCCAGGAATTCGAAGAGGAAATCCATCGCGGTGGCGACGACATCAAACAACCGCCACCCGCCGCCAAGCCCCCTTTGCAGGAGGCCCCCGGCAAGGAGCAATATCACGGCTAAGCTTCTTTCGCTTATGGCTCGCGGTTCGCTGGCGCAGCCCCTTTCCTCTTTTTCATTGAAGCGGCTCCGGCAGACGCTCCCCTGTTGGAGCGTTGTTTTGGGGATGATACTGCCCCTGGGGGCGCAGGAACCGGTCCCGGTGGCCCCACCAGAAACGCCCGCGCCCGCCGAGACCTCCGCTCCCCCGGCTGCCCTCCGCGTGGTCCATTACAACCTGAAAAACTGGCTCGCCATGGAGCGGCGCGTCCGGGGCGAAGTCGTCGAAAACGCGCCCAAGCCGGAAAAGGAAAAGCAGGCCGCGATTTCCCTTCTCGCCGCCGCGCGGCCGGATATCCTCAGCGTGTGTGAGATCGGCGCCGACGAGGATGTCGCCGATCTGCAAGACCGCCTCCGCGTCGTGGGCGTGGACCTGCCGCACCGCGCGCGGCACACCGGCGCCGATACGACCCGGCAGCTCGCCGTGCTTTCACGCTTCCCGCTGACGGAAAAAGCCTCCCTCGGCGCGGCCACGTATCAGGCCGGAGAAGCGACCCTGGCCTTCCAACGCGGCGTGCTCGACCTGGAGGCGGAGATCTCGCCCGACTACCGCCTGCGGCTGCTCAGCACCCATTTGAAATCCCGCCGCGAGGTGGCCGAAGGCGACCAAGCCGTCATGCGGCGCAACGAAGCGCTGCTCCTGCGCGAACACGTCGAAAAAATCCTCTCCGAAACGCCCGACGCCAACGTGCTCCTCACCGGCGACTTCAACGACACCAAGAACGAACAACCGGTCAAACTCCTGCAAGGCCGCTTCGGCGAAAAAGACTATTTGCGCGATCTGTGGCTGGAGGACACGGACGGCTATCGGTTCACCTACTATTGGTCCTTTGCCGACCGCTACGAGCGCATCGACTTCGCTTTCGTCAGCGACGGCCTGTGGCCGGAGATCGACTCCAAGCAGTCCCACATCCTCAAATGGCCCGAGTGGGACCAGGCCAGCGATCACCGCCCGCTCGTCATCACCATCCTCCCGCGCGAAAAGGCCCGCCGCGGGCGGTGAGGCCGGCCCATCGAAGTCGTATCGGACACCCGCCCCTCGCTATACACGTATAGCCGCAAAAACTGTCACCATGCTTGCCACCCGACTTGATCCCGCCATCGAAAGCCGCTTGGAACGATTGGCCCAAAAGGCCGGTTGCACCACGACCTTTTACGCCCGCGAGGCGACCCTCACCCATCTCGAAGACTTGGAGGAATCTACTTGGCCACGCAACGCTTGCAGCACCCGGCCAAGATTTACTCTGCTGAAGAGGTGAAGCATAAGTTGGGCCTATCGATTCGATGAACGAGCGTTGAAGGATCTGCGGAAATTAACTCCGCACTCTGCCGAAAATCGCCACCAAGCCAAACCGATGGCGAAGCCATCACAGCCACAGCAGCCGGGGGTTGAGCGCAGCGACACCCCCGGAATGATTCCCAAAAAATTTGTCGATCCCGGAGGGATCGCAGCAAGATGGTTTGAAAGGTTTGAAAAAGGGAAATCCACCCCGTGTGAAATGGCCGCTACGATCCCTTCAGGACCGTATCTTTTTTCCGCGCTGTCCGGAGGTATCGCTGACGCTCAACTCCCGGCTGCCATGGCTCCGCCATGACGTCACCACTACCCGCGGGTGGCCAGTGGACACCTTCCTGGTTGTCGCAACATGGCTTCGCCATGACCACCGAAGGCCAACGTCCTCTGAAATTGAAACGCCGCGCTTCTCCTCTCGCGTTCCCGTAAAGTTGAGGAGAGTTGATTGACAAAGAAGAGGGAGGCCCTAGGATGCCAGCCCTTTTCCCCGGTCTCTCTCCCGAGGCCGGTCCGGCGGCCGCTTGGCGGCGCCTCATGTTTCCCATTCTCCATTGTCTGACTTGCCATGAGCAAACGCACCTACCAGCCCTCCAAACGGACCCGCAAACGCCAGTTCGGGTTCCGCGCCCGCATGAAAACGGCCAACGGCCGCGAGATCCTGCGCCGCCGCCGCCAGAAAGGCCGCAAGCGCTTGATTCCCAAGGGTGTCGAAGTTCACTATTCCCGCCACACCATCCAGCACGGCCGCTAAGCCGGCGCGGATCGTGGCGTGGGGAGCATGGCGGTGGAGCCGTCGGCTGAATCGTGCCCGCGATGAGTCTGCCCCGCCCTCTTCGTTTGACCCGCCGCCGCGACTATGAAGCGGTGCGCCTGCGCGGGGCGTCCACGGGCGGGCGATTGCTGGGAATGGGGATCTTGAAAGAGGTCCCTCCGGAAAAAGCACTTCCGGACCAACATGCCGCCCCGCCCACCGCAGCGCCCCGCCCCAAACCACGCTTGGGCGTCATCGTCCCGAAAGCCCTCGGCCCGGCGCCCATGCGCAACCGGATCAAACGCCGCCTGCGGGAAATTTTGCGCGAAGTGATGGACGATGTGCCTCCGTATTTCATTGTGACCATCGCGCGGCGCGGCGCGGTGGGAGCGGACTTCGCGGACCTGCGGGCCGAATGGCGCCGGCTGGCGCGCCGCTTGGGAGTGCTCGCGCCGCCGCCGCCGAAGCCGCCGCCCGTCTCCCGCCGGTCCTCATGAAACCAGTCCTCATCGGCCTGATCCGCTTTTACCAAATCGTGATCTCGCGGCCCTTGCATTGGCTGGGCGGACCGGGAGCGGGTTGCCGGTTCACCCCCACCTGCTCGCACTATTTTCTGGACGCGGTGCGGCAGCACGGTTCCCTGCGCGGCTCGTGGCTGGGGATCAAACGCCTGCTGCGCTGCCACCCGTGGGGCGGCTCCGGTGACGATCCGGTGCCACCGCCCCGCTCCGCCGCAAATCTCGACTCGCATTCGTCCGAATCACGCTAGTCTGCGCGCCCGGTTGGCGTCCCTCTCCCCGCCGACACCTCGAAGCGGCTCCCCTCCGTCCGACTCGAAAGCCGATGAAATTTCGCCCGTTTTTGTAATTCCCTCCCCCGCCTTCGCCGCCACCCTCCGCTTTTGACCGCCTTTTTCCACCACCCTCCCTTCAACCAGCAACCACGCTTCTCCTCCCCGCACCCACATGGACCGCACCGCCTGGATCGTCGTCACTCTCTGCACCGCCGGATTGATCACTTGGTTCACCCTGCAACCGAAGCATCAACCGCCCCCGAGAGAAACCGTTTCCGCCGTCCCGGCGGAGACACTCTCGGGTGACCTCGCCGCCCCCACCCCGGCCACCACGCCCGACGCCACGACGCCGGGCGTGCCGGTGGCTCTGGAAAAAACCTTCACCGTCACTCAGGACAGCGTCGAGTTTCTGTTCACCACCCACGGCGGCGGCATCAAAACGGCCACCCTGCCACCGCATCATTATTCCGGAGCGACGCCCACCGTGCTCAATCAGGACGGGCCGGCTCCGGTCGGCGCTCTCGGCAGCCAGCCGGGAGAGATCAATGACGGCGCTTACGAACTCAAAAGCCCCGAAGGGGAAACGCCCGTCATCTTCGAACGAGCGCTCCCCAACGACCTGCTCGTCCGCAAAACCTGGACGCCCGTGACCGAAGGCGCGGGCCAGGGATTTCTGTGGAAGCTGAACGTGACGTTCCAAAACACGGGAGCCGCCCCCACCACCGGACGTTACTCGCTCTATGCGGGCCTCGCGGCTCCATTGACCAGCGGCGACATCCTTCCCGTCGGTGTCTGCTGGAATGCTGACGGTGGCCCCGAATACGAACGCGCCGGCTGGTTCGACGGTTCGGGGTTCCTCGGCATGCAATTCCGCGCCCCGGCGACGGTGATGGAGAAAAACTTCCACGAGCTGCTCTGGGTCGGCGTGCACAGCCAATATTACACCACACTGGTCTCCCACACCCAGCACACCAGCGAACTGCCCCCCGGCAGCCTCTGGGCCCGACGAGCCACCGTCAAAGTCGGCCTCAACGGCGAAACGAAAAGCACCAGCGCCATCTACGCCGCCGCCGGCCTGCCCGACCTCAACCTCGCCGCCGGCGCGACGCAAGCCTACGACCTGGAGGTTTACATCGGCCCGCGCTCCCAGAGCATCCTCTCCAAACTGCCCAAGGAACGCTTTTACTCGGAGGCGATGTTCTATGGCATGTTCGGCTTCATCAGCAAGCCCATGCTCTGGATGCTGACTTGGTTCGAGCGCCTGATGAGCTTCTCCAATGCGAGCTGGGGCTTCGCCATCATCCTGCTCACCATGCTGGTGCGCGGCCTGCTGTGGCCGCTCAACCTCAAGGCCACGCGGCAGATGAAGCGCATGTCGCTGCTCTCGCCGAAAATGAAGGAGTTGCAGGAAAAATACAAGGACGACCCCATGCGCATGAACCGCGAGGTAATGGGGCTCTACAAAAAATTCGGGGTCAATCCCGTCAGCGGCTGCCTGCCGATGTTCCTGCAAATCCCGATCTTCTTCGGCCTCTACACCATGCTGCAGCACGCGGTTGAACTGCGCGGCCACGGCTTCTGGTGGGTGCGCGATCTCGCGCTGCCCGACACGCAATTCCACATCTCCGGATTCCCCGTCAATCCCCTGCCCATCGTCATGGCCATCACCATGTTCGGCCAGATGGCGCTGACGCCGAAGAGCCCGGACCCGAATATGAAGATGCAACAACGCATCTTCCTCATCATGCCGTTCTTCTTCCTCTTCTTCTGCTACAACTTCGCGGCCGCCCTCGCGCTCTACTGGACGATCTCCAACATCATCGGCATCGTGCAATCGTGGATCGTCAAGCGGATGCCCGAGCCGGAGCTGGTCGAGCAAGCCGCGGTCGTGAGCGGACCCAAGAAAGGCGGCAAGCCCGGCTTCACGCAGGTCTTCGCCGAACGCCTCGCCGAGCAGCAAAAGCTCGCCGAAGCCCGCGCCCGCAACCGCAAACCGCGGCAAAAGTAAGGGCGTTGTTTTCGCACGAGCCGGTGGGTTCGTGCCTCCCCCCGGCTGGTCACGGAGAACTCCTCAGGAGGCCACTCCCCTTCACCTGACGCGCTCTGGCGCAGCAGGAGCGCCTTTTCACCTTGCCACCATCGGCGACGGGGGGCATGGTGAGATTGTGATTGAAGGGATCCAAGAGCGTTTCGACGCCTTCATTCAAACCAAGGGCTTGCGCCGGACCCGGCAGCGCGAGGTGATCGTGGAGGCGGCGTTCGGCACGAAGGAGCATTTTACGGCCGAGGAATTGTGGGAACTGGCCCGCAAGCTCGACCGCACCGCTTCGCGCGCCACTGTCTATCGCACGCTCAGCCTGCTCGTCGAATGCGGACTGCTCCGCGAAATCGATCTCGGCCGCGACGTGATTTGCTACGATCCGAATTTTCTGGAAAGCCCGGATCACAATCATTTGATCTGCAAAGACTGCGACAAGGTCGTCGAATTCGCCGACGCGCATCTCTCGGTGATGGAGGACTGCCTCTCCCGCCGCCTCGGGTTCACCCCCACCCTGAAAGCCGTCCGCATCGAGGCGCGCTGCGACGAACTGCGGCGGCACGGCTCCTGTCACCATCGCAAACAAAAATGAGCTGGTCCCGCGAAGGCACCGAACTGGCCCGCCCGTGGTTTTACCTGGGCCGGCTCCCCATGCACTCGGCGACCCTCCTCGTCGCGGTTTTCGTGCTGTCGATGGTCGTGATGACCTTCCTGCTGGCGGGGGGCGCGGCGGAAGCGGTCGCCGCGTTGGTCCTGACGCGGGGCGGTCTTTTTTCCGGCAAGCTGTGGCAGTTGCTGACCTGGCCGCTGGTGAACTTCCCCGACCTGTGGTTCGCGATCTCGATGGTCTTTCTCTACGTTTTCGGACGGGATGTGGAGCGCACGCTGGGGCGGGTCGATTTTCTCAAACTCGCCGGTGGCATCGGCGCGACATTGATGGTGCTGACCGTGCTCCTGCCCGGCGCGCGGCTGGCCGGCTCCTGGTCCATCGGCTTGGGCGTCTTCCTGGCCTTCGCCATCATGAGTCCCAACGCCCTGCTGATTCCTTTCCTCAATCTCACCGCGAAATGGTGGGCCATCATCCTGCTGGCCCTCAATGCCCTCATGGCGCTGGCCGCCCGGGATTGGCCCGGCCTCGCCCTGTTGGCCGGCGTCGTGGTCGCCACCGCCGTGACGCTCAAATGGCTGGGCGCGGCCTCCACCCTGCCGTGGCTGGTGCTGCCGACCATCAAATTCGCCGGCTCCCGTTCACCCACCGTCCGTGAATCGGACCGGAGCCGTCCGGTCGCCACCAGCGCCACCGCCTCCCAGGCCCGGATCGATGCCCTGTTGGACAAAGTCACCGCCCAAGGCCTGCACAGCCTGACCGACGAAGAACGCCGCCTCCTGAGCGACGCCAGCCAGACCTTGCAGCGGCGGAAGTGACGTGGTCACGCTCGATCCAACATCTCCGCAAGGGACGCGATTTCTGGAGTGCGGATGGCTTGCCTCCGCTTTGGGGAAAGGCCGGGCCCTCGAAACGAGGGAGCACAATGGATGGACGCCCCCATGAAAACACACCGGCAAGCCGGTGAGCGGGAAAGCGGAGGCAAGCCTCCGCACTCCAGATCTGCCGTCATGGTGTGGCCGTCACCGCGCGTAGGCGGAAGTAACGCGCTGCCACCGTTTCGGGAAAGGTCAGGCGGAGGGTTTGCCGCTGGCCGGTGGTGGCGATGGCTTCGGGTTCGAGCCCGGTGGGTTCAGTCCAGGTGAGGAGATCGGGGGATGTTTCAATGAGGAGCCGCGCGTCGGTGGCCTGGAGATTGCTCGTATAAGTCAATTGGAAGGCACCCGCACTCCAGCTGGTTTCGGGGACCGCCGTGGTGAATTGGCGCGGCTCCTGGCCGAGGGCATATTCGAGCAGATTGGCGAGGCCGTCGCCGTCGGGATCGGCGAAATTGCCCGCGATGTCCGGCTGGCCCGCCTCTTCGCCAAAAACGGCAAGCCGCCACACTTCAAGAGGCGGCAGCGAGGGTTCGCCGGTGAGGGTCAGGGTGGTGTCGGCGAAAGTGGCGATGCCGCCATCGTCGGCGATGAGGCGCGCGGTGTGGACGCCGGGAGCAGTCACGGTCGCAGCGGTGGCCGGGGACTCCGGCGCGGCGAACAACACCTGGCCGGGACCGCTGAGGCGCCACCACCGCGTGGTCAGCGCGGCGGTTTCGGGCACGCCGTCGTCCTCCACGCTGCCGGCGAGCGTGAAGGGGTTGTCCCCGGTGAGAGCCGGGCCGGCGCTGACGAGCGGGCCGACATTGGGATACAGCGCGAAATTGAGATCGCTGAAAACCACGGTGGCGGGCTGGGTCGGCGCGGCGCTGGTGACGGCGAGGCCCACCAACGGCGACGCGCCGAGTCCGGCGAGGGACTGCGTGCTGCCGCGCTGGCTCCAGGACGTGCCGTTGGCGCTGTAATAGGCGGTGAGGTTGTTGCCGGCGCGCACGAGCCGCAGCCACGCGGGCAACGGGTAAGCGGTCGAGCCTTGCGACGCCTGCGCGGCGGCGCCGGCGGTGGAGCGGTAATTGAACCCATGCGGGCCGGTGCCGCGGTAACACGTCAGCGCATACGGAGCGTCCGCGCCCTCGGACGCCCGCGCCATGAGGCCGAAGCGCGTCGAGCCGGTGGCGTCCGCCTGGTCGAGCGAGACGACGCGCACGCGCACGTCGAAATTCCCCGTCCGTGGCGCGGCGAAGAAATAAAAGCCATCCGCGGTCCCGGTGCTGCTGAGGCCGGAGCCGGCTCCGGTGACGGTGACCCGGCCGTCCGCTTGCTCCCACGCGCCGGGCGTCTGCACGCTGCCGACATTCACCGCGCGGGCCGCCGCCGTGGTGACGGGCACGCCAGTGGTGACCCGCACGTCCTGCGCGGTGGCCCGGCCATCCCGAGTCGCGGTAAGGCGCAACACGTAGGAACCCGCCGCGCCGAAGGTCGCGGTGGTCGCGGCCTGCGCGCTGTCGCCGAAAACCACGTCACCGGGACCGCTGACCTTCGTCCACGCGGCGGTGGCGGGAAAGGAGCCGCCCGGTGTTTCCTTGGCCGCCGTCGCTTCCAGCACCAAGCCGACGCCCTCCGGAATGGCGGCGGACGCTTGGGCCGGGGAAACAATCGTGATGGTCGGCTCCACGTCGTCATCGCGCAGGGTGACCGTCGCCCGGTCGCTCTCGCCGATCGAATACCCCGCGCCGGTCGCGAGCGTGAGCACGATGGTTTCGTCCGACTCGGTGGCGTCGTCGTCGAGCGGCGTCACCGGCGCCTCCACGGTGGTTTGTCCGGCCGGCAACGTCACCGAGCCGGACAGCGCGAGGTAATCTTCGCCCGGCGTGGCCGTGCCGCCGAGGGTGTAATGGATCACCAAATCGCCCGCCGGCACGACGCCGCTGCGCGTGAAGGTGAAGGCGCCGGCCTTCGCGGGTTCCCAAGCGAAGGCGTCGCCGGCCGCCACCTGGATGATGGGCGCGTCATCGTCGCGGAGCGTCAGCCGGTGAGTGGTGGCGGCCCCGAGTTCCGCGCCCGTCGGCGTGGCGAGCGTCAACTCGACGGTCTCGTCGCCTTCGGCCAGCGTGTCGTCGTGAAGGGTGATCGGCACCCAGCGCACGGTTTCGCCCGCTGCGAAGGTCAGCGACGCGCTGCCCAGCGTGAAGTCCTCCCCCGCGGTCGCCGTGCCACCGGTGACTTCGACCGCAACCGTGACCGGCGCGGTGGCCGCGCGGTCCAGCATCACCATCGCGCCGGTCGCCGCGGCGTCGGTTTCATTCGCCGACGAGGCCCCCACCGCAAAGAGCACGCGCGGCGGCGGATTGGCGGCCGTGTTGTCGCGCAAGGTCAGCGTGTGTGAACCGGCCGAACTGAAAACACGCGCGCCCACCGCGTCGATCAGCTCGATCACGATTCTCTCGTCAGGCTCGACCACGCCGTCGTCGATCACGCGCAATTTGATGTCGGCCGTGGTTTCGCCGGGCGCGAAGGTGACCACGCCCGTCTTGATCGGCGCATCGGTGACCGGATCGACGAAGGTCCAGTCGATACCGTCCGCCAGCGCGGTAGATCCGCTCCAGGTGCGATAACTCACGCTCACCGGTGTCGTCGCCGCCGCCGAGAGCCGCACCGGGATGAACCGGAACGGGCCATCCGGCGGCGTGTCCGCCTCCGTGGTCGCGCTGGTCGTGGCGGCGAACCGCACATTGCGCGCAGACCCACTGCTGGCGGCTTCGTCATCGGTGATCGTCAGTGTGGCCGAGGCCACACCGAGGCCGTAAGAGGAAGAGGACGCGAGCGTGAGCGTCACCGTTTCCGCTCCTTCGAGCAGGCTGTCATTGAGCGGCCGCACCACGACCTCCACCCCCGGCTGGCCGGCAGGGATGACCGCCGAGCCGCCCAGTGTTTGATAATCCACGCCATTTTCGGCCGTGCCGCCGAGCGTGTAATTCACCGTCAGCGTGCCGGAGGTCACTTCCTCCGCCGAGGCATTGGTGCGGCCGATGTAGAAAACCCCGGAAGTGGGCGAGGCGGCTTCGGTAGGCGCGTCCTTGCCCGCCGTGACGTTGACCGTCACCTGATCGTCGTCGCGCAGCCAGACCGTGGCTTCGCTGTCGCCATAAAACACATACGCGGGATCGGGCGTCAGCGTAACGATGATGGTCTCCACGTCTTCCCGCAACGAATCGTTGCGGGGTGTGATCGTCACCTCGGTCTGCGCCACGCCATTGACCGGCGCGGGAATGACCACCGTGCCGCTCAACGCCTGATAATCGACGCCCGGCGTGGCGGTGCCGCCCACCGTGTAACGCACCGTGGTCGATCCGGTCTTGGTGCCGCGCAATTGGAAGGTGAGCTTGCCGGTGTCCGACGGCTCCGCGCAGACGCTGTCCGTGCTGCCCACGGTGATGAGCGGCGGATCGGCATTGTCGTGAATCGTCACCGTGGCCTCGGCGGGTTCGCCGACGAGATAGGTGCCATTGAAAGCGGTGAGCCGCAGCCGCACGGTTTCCGGTCCTTCGCCGTGCGCGTCGTCCACCGGATTGATCATCACCGGCACCGCGCTTTGCCCGGCCGGAATGGTGATCTCCGCGGGCAGCGGCGTGTAGTCGGTCCCGTGCAAGGCCGTGCCGCCGAGGCCATACCAGACCTTGAGCGCGTTGGTGGTCGGTCCCGTGCGATGGATCAACAACAGGCCCGGCTCGCGGCCTTCCTCCGACGCCGTGGCATCGGGCGCGGTGATCGTCACCACCGCGATGTCATCATCCAGCAGCAGGATCTCGGTGGAGCGTTCACTGGCATGGCGGACGTAAGCCGCATTGCTGCCGAGCGTGACGATGATCGTCTCCGACCCTTCGGGCACGGCGTCATCGAGCGGCTCGACGGGCACCGTCACGCTGGCCTGGCCGGTGGGGATGACGACAGGCGAGGTGATCTGGGCGTAATCCACCCCGCGCGTGGCCGTGCCGCTGAAGGTGACCGGCACGGACAGCGCGGCCTCCAACGGTCCCGTGCGCGTCAAGGTGAAGGACGCCGCTTGTCCGGGAGCGCCTTCGGTGGCTTCGCGGCTCGATGAGGTGAGGCTGACTTGCGGCAATGCCGTATCGTTGTCATGCAAGGTGATGGTCGCGCTGGCGTGACCGGAGACGACATACCCCGCGCGTTCCACCAGACTGAGGGTGATCGTTTCCGGCCCTTCCGCCGAACTATCATTGACCGGCACCACGCTGATGGTCCGCGACGCCTGCCCGGCGGGAATCGTGAAAGTGCGGTAGCGGCCATCGTCCACATAGGCAGGGCTGAAATTGTAATCGGCGCCCGAACCGCTCCCACGCTGCGCCGTGCCCGTGGCGGACACAACATTGACCGTCAGCGCCGCGGCCGTCGAACCGGTGCGGGTCAAACGGAACGCGCCATTCGGACCGCCCTCGGTGGCGTCCGCGACCGCTTCCAGACTGACTTCGGTCGTGGGCGTAGCCGTCCAGTTCGCCACCGAGCTGGCATTGACCGTGAGCGGATTGGCAAACCCGGCGGTGAAGGAATACCCGTAAAGCAACGCGGTGAGCGTCTGCCGGCTGCCGCTCGCGAGATTGGGCAGCGCGTAATTTCCCTCGGCGTCGGTCCAGGCGTAAGCGCTGCCATTGCCGATGAGCACGCCCGGCAACGGCTGGCCACCCGTTCGCACCGTGCCTTTCAACGCGACACGGTTGGCGCTGCCGGAAGTGACCGTGACATGGCGGCGCGCCACCCCGCCCTTCATGTCCGAAACCATGCAGTGAATGGTGTATTGACGCGACTCTTGAAACGTCCGCGTAAAGACGGCGGTGTTTTCGCTGAAATACCCGTCGCCGCAGTCCCAGTGGTAGGACAACGCGTCGCCGTCGGGATCGCCGGCCGTGGCGATGAAGGTGAGGCTGCCGCCGGGCGTCACGGTCTCCGCGCTGGCCGCCAGTTCGAGCGTCGGTGGTTGGTTGTCCGGGAATTCGCTGCGGTTGACGACGATGTCGAGCGACGGCGGCGTGGTGTCGTTTTTCCCGGTGACGGTGAAATGCAGCCCCGCGCCGGGATCGGAAAACGTGCGCCCCACCTCGATGCCGCCATCGCGTTTGCCTCCGGGAGTGCCGGGGGTGGTGTCGATCAGATGCCCCGCATTGCCAAGATCCGCCCAGTGCCAGATCAACAGCGCGGCATTACGCAACGGCCGCGAGGCGGCGTGGGCCTCGCCGTAGGCGTCATGATATTCGAGATGATAGAACCGCTTGCCGTCGCGCGGCACCCGCAGGTAATAGCGCTGGCCCTCCTCCATCCGCAGCCGGTCATAGGCATAGACGCGATACGTGCCCGACTCGCCCCACGGCGGTTCGTGCGCGTTGTTCGGCGAGAGCCAGCCCAGCGCGCGTTTGGAAATGGTGTTGTAGTGCGCGGCAAATCCGCCGCCACCGCCCATGACATCGAAGCTGTTGCCGTATTCCTGGTTGGCCCCGTCGCCGATCGCGCTCAGCCCTTCCGTGTTCCAGAAATTGGCGTGGTTGCGCCCCAGTGAGTGGCCGCATTCGTGGTTCAACACGTCCATGCCGTCCCAGCTCACCCACACGCTGTCGCCCCCGCCCCACGAGATGCCGCTCAAGCGCGGCCCGCCATTCACACGCACGATGGTGACCGTGAACTGCCCGGAGTCATAACCCAGCAGCCGCGCCGCGCGCCGGGCATCGCTGTGGACGAGGCCGAGACCGTCGATTTCGTCATCTTTTTCGATATACCATTCTCTGGTATGCGGCAGCACGATCAGCGGCGTGATCACACTGGTGGTGGACATGCGGGCGTAGCTGCTTTCGAGATAATACCGCGAGACATCGGCCATGTCCTTGTAAGCCGACTCCTCGGTATTGGGCGCGCGGTTCTGATCGGGATAGGTCACGCGGATGTAAAGAGCGCGGAAGTTGCCGATGGCCTCCGACGAGGCGCTGCCGGGGAAGTTGTCATTGATGACCTGCGCCCCGCCCGGCCCGCCGCTCGCCTGCGGCGCGGCGTGTAGGTTGGCGAGCTTGATGACCCCCGGCTGGATGCCGTTTTCCTGGCCGTAGCTTTCATCGAAGACGGTGACGTGCGCGCCGTTGCAGAGCACGATGACGCGGCCGGCGACCTCCACGGCCGGCGCATCGTCTTCCGCCACCAGCGGCTCGTCGGCCGTGACTTCCAGCGGCGTCGTTTCGCCGGAGACCGGGCACGTCGTTTCCACGGGTGTTCCGGCCGGAACGCGCTCGCCCGCCTCCAGCCGCCGCACCGGACTCGACGCCACCGCCAACTCACGGTCGATCGCCACCCCGCTCACCGCCACATCCGGCTGCGAGGAAGCGGCCAGCAACGAGCCGAAGACCCGCGCCTTGTAACTGAAACCTTCCGGTGTTTCCAAATACCGCAGCGTCAGTTCCGCGTCCGGCGGCAATGTCACGCCGTCCTCGGGGCGCCCGCGATAAACATTGAAATCCCCGCGCGTGCTCACCGGTATTTCAAGCCAGGCCACGATCTCCGCCGGCAAATCCTGCCGGATCACCCGCGGCACGGCCTCCTCCAGCGCCCGCTGCGGATCCCGCGCGATGAGGCGCTTGAAGGCCGGCCGGCGTGCCTCCGCCAGCTCCCGGCCTTCCGCCGCCATCGCGTCCCGTTGCGCTTCGCCCGCCTCCTGCCAGCGCCGCGCCCACTCGCCGAAGGCCGTGATGGTCTGGAAATCTCCCCCCGGCTCGGAATTTTCGGCGTTCGCCGGAGATGAGGCTCCCGCTGCGACGGCCGGCGCGCGCGGACCGACCGCCTGCGGCCTCTCCGGAGAAGGCTCCTGCGACAGCATCCACCATCCAACGCCTGCGCCGATCACCGCGGCGGCGCTCCAGATCAGAATAGAAACGGGAATTTTTCGCATAAAGACAAGCAACGGGAAACGATCAGCCGTCTAGGCGATATAGGGCCGATGGGGCCTATAAAACCTGTCGGACAGAAAAACGCCCCCGTCGCGCAAAAGCATAGGGGATTTTTTTATTTTCTCACGCCCTTCCGAACCTCCGACGCGCGGCTCGCTTTCCCGAGCCGGGCCGACAAACTGCAAAAAACCGGTTGCGCGGTTCGGTGCGACCACTAGGTTGCCGGCTCGCCATGCCTCAAAAACCAGGAGCATCCAAAACCAAGAAATCCGTCGCCAAGCGCTTCAAAGTGACTGGCACCGGAAAATTGTTGCGCCGGAAGGAAGGACGTCGGCACCTGTTGATCAAAAAGAACGCCAAGCGCAAACGCCGCTTGGCCCAGGCCACCACGGTGGCCGCAGTGGACGTTCCGCGGATCAAAGCGTGCCTGCCGTTCGCCTGACCGCGACGATTTCCGACCCCGGACTTCCTCACCATAGACCACGCCGCCTGCCACGGAACTGATCCGCGGCTCATGAACGGACGAGACGGCCGGTCTGATTTGTCAACAGTTCGTTCACCGGATACCAAGACCCATGCCACGCGCAACCAACGGCCCCGCCAGCCGCCAACGGCGGAAACGTGTTCTCGAAAAAGCCAAAGGCTTCCGCGGCTTCCGCAGCAAGCTCTTCCGCTACGCCAAGGACGCGGTTTACAAAGCCCAATACTGGTCCTACCGCGACCGCAAGACCCGTGCCCGCAACTTCCGCAGCCTGTGGATTCAGCGCATCGGCGCCGCCGCCCGCCTCAACGGCCTGAACTACAACCGCTTCATCGAAGGCCTCAAAGCCGCCGAGATCGAACTCGACCGCAAGGTCGTCTCCGATCTCGCCATCCATGACGCCGACGCCTTCGCCGCTCTCGCCACCAAGGCCAAGGAAGCGCTCGAAGCCAAAGCGACCGCCAAGTCCGCGTAATCGCGACAGGTCGTTCATCTCATTTGCGGAAGCGGGAAGGGTCACCTTCCCGCTTTTTTTTGTGCGTTTTACGCTTGGTGCGGCCATGGGACGCGGATATTCATTGCGGACACTCCGCCGCTGCTTCTCTTCATGCCGGACCCACCGCCAGACGACGCCCACCGTGTTTCACTGCTCCGCCGCCCCGGTTGCTGGGTCACTTTTGCCG
>CAZQUC010000055.1:12114-14773 GCA_964596095.1 uncultured Enterobacteriaceae bacterium | reverse complement strand
ATTCAATTTTTCCTTACTGTGTTTGTAATGTGTAGGTGCCCTAAAAAAGGTTTCCGGAGATGCCCTTGGGAAATTCAGGGCATGCGTGGTTTTTCTTTCGTTTTTTTTGGGGTCAACCGTGCCCGCTTCGGCGTCGCCGTCCCCATACATGCCCGGCCACACCGGCCGCGGTCACTCCCAACAAGGCCAGCGAAAACGCATCACCGACGCGCGCATAGAGCGTCATCGTTCCCGCCGGTCCTCCCCCTTCCGCCACCGCCGGCATCGGGAGGGTCGCGCGCAAAACCCCTTCCTCCAACCGCGGCAGCGCGGCCGTCACCCGCCCGGTGACGTCGATCACGGCCGTCGCTCCGGTATTGGTCGCACGCGCCATCGGACGGCGCAGTTCCAGGCAGCGGAACACGGCATTCTCCAGATGCTGGTCCGCGGCCTCGCTGTCGAGAAACCACCCGTCGTTGGTCACATTGATGATCGCCTGCGACGCCGGTCGGACGAATTTTCGTGCCACGCGCCCCACCGTGTCCTCAAAACACACCAGCGGGATGATCTGCGCGGGGGCGTCCGGTGGCGGCAAGGGCAGCGGGTCCGTCACATCGCCCACATCGAAGCTGCCGGCCGGCAGTTCCGGGACCAGCCAGCGCAGCCGCTCCATGAGGGATGCCAGTGGCACGAATTCCCCGAAGGGCACCAGATGCACCTTGTGATACACCTGCGCCTGCGAGGGGTCCCCGCGGAACATGACCAAGGCATTGTAAAAGGCGTCGAGTTGATGGTCGTCGATCCCCAGAATGTGGGTGAACTCCCCGAGCTGCGCGCCTTCCTCCAGCAAGCCCGTCACCGTGGGATCCGACAGCGCCGTCGGCAGCGAGGATTCCGGCCACACGATGAGCGACGGCGGCGGCACCGTTTCCATCGCCCGCGTGGTCAGCTCCGCCAGCGTGGTGGCGATGGGATAAAATTCGTCGGGATCGTTCTTGATCGCCTGCGGGATATTCGGCTGCACGAGCGCGACGGGCAACGGAGTCACCGGCCAGGCCGCCGCGCGGTCCCGCAGCCAGGCGCCTCCCGCCATGAGCACCACCCCGCCCAGCACGCCCGCCACGGCCAGCTTGGCGGGATAGACCAGCGCGGCCCCCGCCACTTCCCCCGTGCCACTCCGGCGCCAGGCCCGGAAGAGCCCCACCACCAGCGCATTGCCCAGCACGATGAAAAATGACAACCCGGTGACGCCGATCCACTCCGCCCATTGCGGAAACCACCCGTCGCCGGACATCGCCACGCCGAGCCCGTTCCAACCGAACCCCGTGAACAACCAGCCGCGCAGCCACTCCAGCCCCGTCCACGCCGCCGCCGTCACCCCCGCCGCCCGAGCCCACGCGCCGAACGCCCCCTCCCGGCGCGGCCGCCCCACCGTCGCCGCCACCGCCGCCCACCCGGCCACGAACAAGCCCAGATACACCGGGAGCACGAACATCCCGGGCCACGTCACCGTGTGCAGCCAATTGAAATTGAGCAGAAAAAACACATACCCCGCCAGCCAGCCGAGCCGGAACGCGCGCCATCCGGAGAGCGGCCGCGCGCTTTCTTCCCCCCCCACCGGCGGCCATAGCGCCCACAGCAACGGCGCCAATGCCACCCACACCAGCCCCTTCCCGAGATCCAGGGGAGGAAAGCAGGCCCAAAGCAACATTCCCGAAACGATGGCGGCGAGCGAACACTTCATGCAAAAACGCACGCACCGTGCGGGAGCCTTCCCACCATGCAACTGCTTTGCGGGCTTGCCATCGATCCATTTCAACCGCAAAGTTCCTCACATTCCTCCGTCCGCTGATCCGCTGCTCTCCCTCATCTCCATCACCACCGGCCATGAAACTGCAACACTTGATCGTCCCCACCGATTTGTCGGAAAACTCACGCCTGGCCATCGATGCCGCGTTGGAATTGGCCCGCCTCGCCGGAGGGAACATCACCCTGCTGCACGTCCTGGAGCCGGTCGTCGCGCCCATCGGCGAGCCACTCGCCGGCGAAATGCTCCCCACCGCCCTGCCTGACAACACCGAGCGCCGCCGGCTGTCGGAGGAGGAACTCACACGCCTCCGCGCGGCCTACGACCCCGCCGCGCCGATCACCACCCGCCTCATCGACGGCGTGGGCTGGGACGCCATTTGCGAAACCGCGCGGGATGAAGCCGCCGACCTCATCGTCATCACCAGCCACGGCTACACCGGCCTGAAACGCATCCTCCTCGGCAGCACCGCCGAGCGCATCGTCCGCCACGCCCATTGCCCCGTGCTCGTCATCAAGTCGCCCAATATCAAAGAAGGCTGACACCTCCCGTAAAGCCCAAGGGCTTGGTATGAATGATTCTCGCTCCTCAGGTCGGGGTGGATGGAGAGTTGGCGTGTCATGCCGGGTGGCGCCCCGGAAGACGGTGGCGCCATCTACGTCAGGAATATCCGCGTTGTCCGAAATCCCTGGTTTTTGTTTCGGTTCTTTGGATGACATCTCCAACACCCTCCGCTCTTCCTCCTTGGCGTGAATCCCTTGCAAAAATCTCACGCCCGCTTCGCTCACACCGCCAAAACGCCAAGAGCGGGAAATGTTTGGTGAAACAAATTTTTATTGACGCAGCGGCTTCGCGTGATAAAAGGATTCCCGT
>CAZQUC010000055.1:0-12014 GCA_964596095.1 uncultured Enterobacteriaceae bacterium | reverse complement strand
CCATCGTTCCCGTTTCTTGCTGTGTCTGGTCACGTTGGTGTGGCTGCCGGCGCTGCTGCTCACCCAATGCGCCGAGCCGAAGACCGGTCCGCGCGAGGGCAAGGTGCGGGCCGTGACCACCATCGGCATGGTGGCAGACCTGGTGAAGCAGGTCGGCGGCGAGCGGGTGGAGGTGGAACAATTGATGGGACCGGGCGTCGATCCGCATCTTTACAAGCCCACGCCCCAGGACGCGGCACGGCTCGGCCGGGCCGACGTGATTTTCTACTCCGGCCTGATGCTGGAGGGGCGGATGGGCGATCTCTTCGCCAAGCTCGCGCGGTCGGGCAAGAAGGCGTATCCGATCACGGAGAGCGTCGAGGAGCAGCGGCTGCTGGAGCCGGCGGAATTCGAGGGACACTACGATCCGCACCTGTGGTTCGATGTCAGCCTGTGGGCAGAGACGGTGCCCGCGATAGTGAAGGGCCTGAGCGAGGTCGATCCCGAGGGACAAGCGGTCTATGAGCAGAACGGCCAGGCCCTCGCCGCGAAGCTCGCGGCGCTGCACGCGTGGTGCTTGGAAAAAGCCGCGGAACTGCCCGAGAGAGCGCGCATCCTGGTGACGAGCCACGACGCCTACAATTACTTCGGCCGCGCTTACGGGTTCAAAGTCGTGGGTCTGCAAGGCGTCTCCACCGTCTCGGAAGCAGCGCTCGCCGACATGGCGTCGCTGGTCGATCTCATCAAAAAAGAGCAAGTGAAGGCCATCTTCGTGGAGACGAGCGTCAACCCCGCCGCCATCCGGCGCGTCTCGCAGGATGCGGGGGTGAAAATCGGTGGCGAACTCTTCTCCGACGCCATGGGCGAACCCGGCGAGATCAAAGGCGGGTTCGATGTCGGCGCCTACGAAGGCATGGTGAAATACAACCTCACCACCATCGTCGAGGCGTTGAAGTAGGCGGGGAACCGCTGTGGTGGACCGCGAAACGAAGAGGACAAAGCGTTGTCAAAAAATTTGTTATTCCATACTTATGTTGCATACAAAAATAATCACGATGGCAAGCCTGATCGGGGCTTCGTTCCTTGGGTCCACCTCAATGCGGGCGGGTGAACCGGCCGTTGGATCCGGCCTCTCGCTGACGGCGGAGCCTTCCGCCGACAAGTGGCGGTATCATCTCTTCAATCCAGTCCCCGTGGCGTTGATGCGGGAGATGAGCACGGATCGGCCGGATGCCACGGAATCGCCTTACACGGTGGATGCGGGGCATTTTCAACTCGAGGCGAGCTTCTTTGATTATAGCCGGGATCAGGACGCGGGCGCGTCGGCCAGGTCCTGGACGTTCGGTTCCCTCAACCTCAAGGCCGGTCTGTGGAACAACGTGGATATGCAGATCGTGCTGGACAGCTACACCGCGGAGCGCGTGACCGAAGACGGGCACCGCGCCACAGTGGCCGGCTTCGGCGACGTGCAGGCGCGCTTGAAGATCAATCTATGGGGCAACGATGAGGGGAAAACCGCGTTGGCGTTGATGCCCTTTGTCAAAATCCCCACGAGCACGGCGCTGAGCAACGGCCGCTGGGAAGGCGGCGTGATCGTGCCGTTCGCGTTCGAGATCATGGAAGGCGTGGACGCAGGGGTGATGGTGGAGGCGGACTTCGTGTATGACGAAGGCCGCGGCGGCTATGAGACGCAGTGGGTGCATACAGCGACCCTGGGGTTCGGCCTTACCGAAAAACTGGGCGCGTTTATCGAATACCGCGGGGTGACGAGTCCTGAGTCCGGCTTCGCGTATCTGGCCGCGTTCAACACCGGCGTGACCTTTGACGTGACGGACAACCTGCGACTGGACGCGGGTGTCCGCCTGGGGTTGAACGACGCGGCGGAAGATTACGGCGTCTTCACCGGGTTCAGTCTCCGCTTTTAGATGAAGCTGGGAATGGACATGGCGTGGCGGCGTCACCGTGCTCGCAGAATACCCCCTTCCACGAGCCGCTACTTGGGCTGCATGGAAAGGAACTGCCGCGTGTGGGCATCGAGGGCTTGTTGGGCGACGGCGAGTTCGGCTTCGAGCGCGGCTTTGGCCTGCCGAGCTTTTTCCACGGCAGCCTGCGCTTCGGCAAGCGTGGGCTTGGTTTCGGCGGTGCTCGTGGCGAGGGTTTGCTCGGCGGCGGCGAGTTCAGCGGTGGCGTCCTCCACTTTGCCGGTCAGTTCGGCCACGTGATCCCGCTGATGAAAGACGAGCACGTTGACTTTGGCGGCCTCCCAATGCGCGGCCGCGGTTTCCTGTTCGGCGAGCGCGGCGGCGGCTTCGGCGAGGGCTTGCTCGGCGGCCACGGCTTTTTCCTCCCAAGCCACGGCTTCGGCTTCCTTGGCCTGGATGAGTTGCAGCTCGCCCGTGAGCGCGGCGGGCAAGCCGGCGGCAAGGTCTTTCACGGTGGCCGCGAGCGCAGGAAGCTTCGGCTCCAGCGCGAGCCATCCCTCCGTCGCGATCCGGCGCCATTCCTCCGCCTGCGTCAACACGACGGGCGGAGCGGCGGGACTTTCGCTCGGGGTGACGCCGGCCGGGGCCTCCAGCGCGGCGAGCAGCGCGACGGCGGCTTCCCGCGCGCGGGCAAGCGTTGCCTCCAACACATCCACTTGGCGCCTCGTGACTTCCACCCGTTGCTTGGCGGCGTCGGCCTGTTGCCGGGCGGCGGTGAGATTGTTGCGCATCGACCCCACTTCATCCCGAGCCCGGGTGGCGGCCTGGCGGGATTTTTCCAACTCCGGTCGCAAGGCGGCGAGGCGCTGGTCGAGGGAAGGCGGGGCCGAGGAGACATCGCCGACCGCCTGGCCGTCGGCCGCGGTCCACATGCTGACGCGGCCGCTCCAGTCGCCGACCACGAACCGCTGGCCGTCGTGGGTGAAGGTCACGCTCAGCGGCAGATCGGGAAATTGGTTTTGCGTGGCGAGTTCTTTGCCATCGGCGGCCCAGACCTTGGCGTGCCGGTCGCGCCCGCAGCTCACGAGCCGGCCGTCGTGGGTGAAAGCCATCGCCTGCACGCCGCCGCCGTGGGCGTTCCATTTCTTGACCTCCTTGCCCTCGTTCATTTCCCACAACCGGATCGTGCCGTCCGCGCTCGCGGAGGCAAGCAGGTTGCCATCGGCGCGCCATGAGACGGCGGTGATCGCTCCGGTGTGGCCGGCCAGCGTGTAGAATTCATTGCCAGTGCCCGCCTCCCACACGTGCAAACCGCCCGCGCGATCGCCGGAAGCGAGCAGCACGCCGTCGGGGCTGAATTGCAGCGCGGTCACCCAGTCGGTGTGTTTTTTGATGTCCTTGACCAACTCTCCGGAGGCCGGCTCGTAAAGTTTGACGCGGCGCGAGGGGCCGCCGAGCGCGGCCCGAAACAAATCGGCCGACACATCGGCGGCGAGCACGGAATCCCGCTCCTCGCCCAATTCAAAAGCCACGCGGCCGGTCTTCACGTCCCAGGCCACCAGCTTGCCGCTCTTGCCGCCTCGACCCACGCCGGCGATGACCATCTGCCCGTTGCGCGAAAAGATCAGCGACTCGACGGCGCCTTCAGCCAAGGGCAGCACGCCCGCGAGTTCCAGCGTGTCGGTGTGATAGAGCAGCACCTGTCGCTGGCCGCTCAGCGCCACCAGCGGCGCCCACGGACTGGCCGCGAGCGCATTGGTCGCGCCCGCGCGACGGGTGAGCACCGCCGGTTCGAGCAGGAGGTTCTCCGGCATCGGCGGCGGGCCGTCCGGCTTGCCGATCGACACCTCGCCGACTTGCGCGGAAAAGGCGGGTTTCTTGGCCTTTTTGGCCGCGCCGCCTTTGGCGTCGATCAACCCGCCATCGATCCATTTTTTGATGACCTCCAGTTGCGCCGGCGGCACCGGATCGCCCTGCGGCGGCATGATCGGCTCCGCCGTCCGCGTGACACAGGCAAACAAGCGGCTGTCCGTCGCCGCCCCGGCCACGACGACCTCCCCCGACGAGCCGCCCGCCATCAACGCCGCATACGAACTGAGGTCCAGCCCGCCGCGCTTCTTGTCCGGGTTGTGGCAATTGTTGCAGGCCGACTCGAAGATCGGCCGCACATGCTCCTGGTAGCTGATTTTTTCCTCAGCGGCGACCGTCATGCCCGTCAGCAGCGCGGACAGGCCGAGGTGAACGACACCCGGCCACCCGCGGCGGCGCGGCCGATTGGAAGAACACGAAGAGCGCATGGGGTCAATAACGAACGGGCCGTCAAACCGGCAGGATCCGTTTCCAGAAAATGTCCTTTTCCCCTTCTCCAGCAACCCTTGCCAGCCCCCCGCTCCTTGCCTGACCCCATGGTCGGAGATTTCCCCCACGAATGATTTGGCTCGCGCAAAGGATGCCAAGCCCGCCAAGGGTTTTTTTGAGAAGCGTCACGTAATTGTCTTGCCTTGGCGGGCTTGGCGAGCTTGGCGCAAGGCGTTTTACGGAATCACCGACACGCGCAGCCGGACGAAAACCTGCGCGCGGTCGCCGAACGGCACGTTCTCCATCTCTCCTCGCTTCCGACCAAGAGCAGGCGCCGTTTCCCGGCCTCGCGCGGTTTTGCCGGGTCACGCCCTTCAGCGGTGGGCGGGACGCTCCCGCCACGAGATGCCGCCAAATTGACCCGCGAGGCGGACGAAAATGCCGGAGATCGCGACGTTGTGTCACGAGCGTCTGCGCCATGGCGTCGCCTCATTTTTATCCGAATCCTTGGCGGCAAGGTCGTTGTGAACGATGGACGGATTGGCGGGATTCATGCATCTTGAAAAAGGAAAACAAACCTTTTCCTCCCCGACTCACCCATCATGTCTCCGGAAAAATTCACCATCAAAGTGCAGGAAGCCCTGCAACACGCGGCCGGTCTCGCGCAAAGCCGCGGCCACGCCGAACTGAAGCCTTCCCATGTGCTGCTGTCCCTGCTGGAGCAGGACGGCGGCGTCGCGCAACCGCTGCTGGAGCGCGTGGGTGTGAAACCCGCCGCCTTGAAAAACGCGGTCGAAGCCGTGCTGGCCCGCACGCCCAAAGTCTCCGGCGCGTCCGGGCAGCCGGGCTTGTCGTTCGACTTCCGCGAACTGCTGGCACAGGCCGAAAAAGAGCAAGCCGCGCTCAAGGATGATTTTCTCAGCGTCGAGCACCTACTGCTCGCCTACACCAAGGCGAAGACCGATGTTTCCGACGCCGTCAGCCAAACCGGCCTGCGGCATGATTCGCTGTCCGCCGCGCTCAAGGAAGTGCGCGGCGCGCAGCGGGTGACCGACCAGGATCCCGAAGGCAAATATCAGGCGCTGGAAAAATACGGCACCGACCTCACGGCGCGCGCCCGCGCGGGCAAGATCGATCCCGTGATCGGCCGCGACGCGGAAATCCGCCGCGTCATGCAGGTGCTCTCGCGCCGCAGCAAGAACAACCCCGTGCTCATCGGCGAACCGGGCGTGGGCAAGACGGCCATCGTCGAGGGGCTGGCCCGGCGCATTGTCGCCGGCGACGTGCCCGAGTCGCTCAAGGACAAACGCGTCATCGCCATGGACCTCGGTGCGATGGTGGCGGGCGCGAAATTCCGCGGCGAATTCGAAGAGCGCCTCAAGGCCTTTCTCAAGGAAGTGACCGCCAGCGAAGGGCGCATCATCCTCTTCATCGACGAGCTGCACACGATCGTCGGCGCGGGCAAAACCGACGGCGCGATGGACGCGGGCAATCTGCTCAAACCCCAGCTCGCGCGCGGCGAACTGCACGCCATCGGCGCGACCACGCTCGACGAATACCGCAAATACATCGAAAAAGATCCGGCCCTCGAACGCCGCTTCCAGCCCGTGATGGTCGGCGAGCCGAGCGTGGAGGACACCATCGCCATCCTCCGCGGGGTAAAGGAAAAATACGAGGTCCACCACGGCGTGCGCATCCAGGATAACGCCCTCGTCGCGGCCGCCACACTTTCCAACCGCTACATCACCGACCGGTTCCTGCCCGACAAGGCGGTGGACCTCGTCGATGAGGCGGCCTCACGCTTGAAGATCGAACTCGATTCGCTCCCCACGGAGATCGACGTGATCGAGCGCGAAGCGATGCAGTTGGAAATGGAGCGCCAAGTCTTGAAAAAGGAAAAAGACGCCGCCAGCCAGGAACGCCTTGCGAAGATCGAAAAAGAAATCGCCGAGCTGAAGGAAAAGAGCGCCGGCCTCAAGGCCCAATGGCAAAATGAAAAAGCCGTCATCGACGAGCAGCGTCAGTTGAAGCAGGCCATCGAAGACCTGCGGACCGACCTCGACCGCGCCAAGCGCGAGAACAACCTCGGCCGCGCGGGCGAGATCCAATACGGCCTCATTCCCGAAAAGGAAAAGGCGCTGGCCGACCTCGACGCGAAACTCGCCGGCTTGGCCAAAGGCGGCGGGCAGATTCTCAAGGAAGAAGTCACCGACGAGGACATCGCCAAAGTCGTCGCCGCATGGACCGGCATCCCGGTCTCGCGCTTGCAGGAAGGCGAGCGCGCCAAGCTCGTCCACATGGAGGAGCGGCTGCGCGCGCGCGTCATCGGCCAGCGCGACGCCATCACCGCCGTCTCCAATGCCGTGCGCCGCGCCCGCGCGGGCTTGCAGGATGAGAACCGCCCCATCGGCTCGTTCCTCTTCCTCGGCCCCACCGGCGTCGGCAAGACCGAATTGACCAAGGCGCTCGCCGAGTTCCTCTTCGACGACGAGCAGGCCATGACGCGGATCGACATGTCCGAATACATGGAGAAACACAGCGTCAGCCGCCTCATCGGCGCGCCTCCCGGCTACGTCGGTTATGAAGAAGGCGGCCAGCTCAGCGAGTCCGTGCGCCGCCGGCCTTACAGCGTGGTCCTGTTCGACGAAGTGGAAAAAGCCCACCCCGATGTCTTCAACGTGCTGTTGCAGGTGCTCGACGACGGACGCATCACCGACGGCCAGGGCCGCACGGTCGATTTCCGCAACACCGTGCTCATCATGACGAGCAACATCGGTTCGCAGGCCATCCAGGAGGAGGAAAACGCCGAGCAGCGCGAAGCCCTCGTGCGCGAGGCGCTCAAGCAATTCTTCCGCCCCGAATTCATCAACCGCATCGACGAAGTCGTCATCTTCGACCGGCTCCACGACGTGGATCTCGACAAGATCGTGCGCCTGCAAGCGCAGCGGGTGGTCGAGCGTCTCGCGCGGCAGCACATCACCCTCACGCTGGAGGAAAACGCCATCCGTCTCCTCGCGAGCGCGGGCTACGATCCCGTCTTCGGCGCGCGGCCGCTCAAACGCGCCATCCAACGCCACCTGCTCGACCCGCTCTCGCTGGAAGTGCTGGACGGCCGGTGGAAGGACGGCGACGCGATCATCGCCGCGGAGGAAGGCGGCAAGATCGTCTTCCGCGCGGCGTGACCCGTGGCCGGGGCGTCCCGCCCATCGGCGTCAGGTGCAGGGCTTCAATCGCTCGCGACACCCAGCCCGGGGTGGCGTCTCAAATGCCCTGTCGTTGGTCGAATAGCTGGCTCCAGCGCGCCGCCTCCTCCTCCCAAAAACGCAACACCGGGGAAGACAAACGCGGATCTCCCGCCAAGCTGTGTGATGGATTTAGCCTTTTCCCGACCGGGCCGGAAATTCACGGCCCGCAGCGGCATTCTGGAACTGATGGACGATCTCGGACGCGCGGTGACGGTGCGGCCGGACATGCTCATGCTCGGCGGTGGCAACCCGGCCGCGGTGCCCGCCATGCAGCGGTTGTGGCGCGAGCGCATGGCCGCCCTGCTGGAGGCCGGCGACGACTTCGACAAGATGCTGGGCAATTACGATCCGCCCCAGGGCAACCCCGCCTTTCTCGACGCGCTGGCGGGGTTGTTGCGGCGCGAGTTCGGCTGGGACATCGGCCCGCAGAACCTCGCGGTGACGCTGGGCGGGCAGACCGCGTTCTTCTTCCTCTTCAACCTGCTGGCCGGCGACATGGGCGGCGGCGCGCGCCGACGCATCCTCCTGCCCTTGTGCCCCGAGTATATCGGTTACGCCGACCAGGGCCTCGACGACGGACTGTTCCTCGCGTGCCGGCCGCGGATCGAATGGCCACAGGGAGAAGCCGCGCGTGTTTTCAAATACCGCGTGGATTTCGACGCGGTAGAAGCCGCCCTCCGAGCCGGCGGCCTCGCGACGATGGCCGTCTCGCGCCCGACCAACCCGAGCGGCAATGTGCTGACCGACGACGAAATCCACCGGCTCTCCGCGCTCGGCGAAGCCCACGGCGTGCCGCTCATCATCGACAATGCCTACGGCGCGCCCTTTCCCGGCGTCATCTTCACCGAGGCGACGCCGTTCTGGAATCCGCACACCATTCTCACCCTCAGCCTCTCCAAGCTCGGGCTGCCCGGCGCCCGCACCGCCGTGGTGGTCGCGCCTGAAAAGATCGCCACCGCGCTCGCCTCGATGACCGCCATCGCCGGTCTCGCCAATACCAATGTCGGCCAGCGGCTGGTGCAGCCCTTGCTCGAATCGGGCGACATCCTCCGCCTGAGCCGCGAGGTGCTGCGGCCGTTCTATGCGGAAAAAAGCCGGCTCGCTCAGGAGTGGACGCGCGAATTCTTCGACGAGGCCGGCGTCGAGTGGGCGCTGCACGCGAGCGAAGGCGCGTTCTTCCACTGGCTGTGGCTGCGGGATCTGAATCTCCCGACCCGCGAACTCTACCGGTTATTGAAGGATAACCAGGTGCTCGTGGTGCCCGGCGAATATTTCTTCTTCGGCCTCGACGCCGACTGGCCCCACTCGCGCGAATGCCTGCGCCTGAACTACTCCGGCCCGCCGGAAGTGGTGCGCGAGGGGTTGCAGCGGATCGCGGCCCTCGCCAGGGAGCGGCGGCGTTGATCCGGCGGGTTCAGCGCGCGTAAGCCCGCGCCAACGTCGCGGTTTCGCGCGTGTCGAGATTCTCCACGATGACCTGCGTCGGGCGCACGTCGATCACGCGGTAAGGCACCGGATCGGTTTCACCGACGGAAAACTCGTCGCCTTCGCGCACTTCGTAAGTGTCGCCATCGCCGGCGCTGATGAGGGCGGTGGCTTCCGAGGAATGCGCGGCGACGTTTTTCACCACCAGATGGCGTTGCCCCGTGGCGCGATCGCGCACCACGGCCTGCGAGACATCCAGCAAGTGGCCCTCGGCGGTTTTGCTCGGCACAAATCGACGCTCGGCCTTGACCAATTCGAGACCGGTTTCCCCGATCTCTCCCCCCGCCGGGATGACGCGCGACGCCGTCCGGCTTTCGTTGAGCACGCGGATGCGCGCGCCTTGGCCCCGCGACGGCACGTCCTCCAACACGATGGGAAGCTGGGACTCGCGGAATTCTTTCATCCGCACATGCTCGCGGACGGTCTCGGTGCGGCCGTCGGCCAGGTCTCCCCCCAGGCGGGCGCCTTGCAGGCGTGGAGGCGGAGCCTCCTCGTAAGGAGCGGGCGCTTCATCGAGCACCGGCCGGGAAACCGTCGCGCGCAGGTCCGCCCCCGGCTCTCCGGTGGGCTCCGCGGGCGACGTGCCGGGAGTATTCACACTGGCGGTCAGACGGGCGACGGTCAGCCTTTCCGTGGGAGCGGCGGTCGCATCGGTTACATCCGTCGGGCGGCTCCCCTCACCCGCGATGCGCTGGCTGGCGGAGGGCGCGGCCAAGTCCGCCGCCGCGGGCCCGGTCTCCTCGGCCGCCATCGGGGCTGCGGTGGCGGCGATCTCATCCTCCGCGCTGAACGGCACCCTCCCCGACGCGGCCCCCGGGGTCGAGGCGGCGGCGACTTTTTCCGCCGCGGCCAACGCGGCCGGCTCTTTCGTGCGCGCCACGCCGGTGATGGACGGATCCGCCAGCACCTCGATCACCTCTTGGTGATTTCCCTCCGCCGCGTAATCCGCCGCCACCCGCTCCTCGGAGTCCAGCGCGAGACGGTTCGCGCCATTGTGCAACAGCACGCGCGTCGCTTCGGCATGGCCGTTGGCGGCCGCATACATCAGCGGCGTCTTGTTGTCCTTGCTGCGGGAAAACACGTCCGCGCCCTGGGCCAGCAAGGTGTCCATCACCTCCGTCTTGCCTTGCAGCGACGCGATTTGCAGCCCCTCGTCGAGCGATTCCTGGCTCACTGGCGCGAGCAGTTTGACCGTTTCCGTGTCCCCGCGAAAGGCCGCCGCGGTGAGCGCGGTCCAATTCTTTTCCGAGCGAAACGCCGGGTCGGCCTGGGCATCCAGCAGGATCTTCACCGTGGCCGAGCTGCCCGCGCGGGCGGCCGCCACCAGAGGCGAGTCGCCCCCCGGTCCCGTTACCGCCGGGCTGGCATGTTGCTGCAGCAGAAACGCCACCGCCTCCGGCCGGCCGGCCTGCGCCGCGTGGAAAAGCGCCGTCGTCCCTTGGCCGTCCCTCGCATCCGCCGCCATGCCCGCCTCCAAAAAATGCCGCAGCGAGGACACCTGTCCCTCCTTCGCCGCCCGCATGTAGTCGTCTACTGTGAATTTGAAATCACGGGCTTGCAGCACCTGCTTCGATTGCTGTTGCGGGTCGCCGCAGGAGGGGATCAAGCACAGCAAAAGCCCTCCCAGGAGCGGCCGGGTCCAATGGTTGGATGGATGGCGATGGAACATTTTTTTAGGATTGGCTGGTCCAACACACAATATTTTTAAAATTATTTAGGTCAACCAATAATATGGAAATCTTAACAAAATGGAAAAAATTCTCACCGTGCTGGGAAATCGCGACCGCACGCGGAAGCGCCGCGCCCATCAGCATCTCCTCGAGACTTTCGGGAAGGAACCGTGGCCCTCCGGTCAACCCCCGGCGGCCGTGGTTGCGATGGCGTCGCCATCGTAGGTATCGAGTCCCGAAGGAACGACACGGGTAGGGTGGCGCCTCCGGCCCGCCCCGGAGGTTATGTCACGGGTAGTCTCTCGCTGGTCGGGTTTGCCCCCCCAGTGTGGAAAGCGAGCCACCTTTCTCAGAACCCGTTTAAAGTCTTCTGAGCAGGAGTGAAATGAAGGCCAGCCGGATCATGGCGAGAGAGGAGGAGAGCTTGCGTTCGCCATTCTTCCAGAGTCTGCGGCATTTTTCCAACCAGGAGATGGTCCGTTCCACGACCCAGCGTTTCGGGATCACCGCGAAGGTGTGGCGTTCGTTTCTTTGGGCCACCTCCACGGTGGCTCCGATCTGGTCCATGACGAACTGCGCGAAGGGTTTGCCCCATCGCCTCCGTCCACCAACACCGCCTCCACTTTCTTCAAGTGTGCTGCCCTGGTCTGAATCATCTCTTTAGCTCCGGCTTTGTCGCTGATGTCAGCGGTAGTAACGTGCAGCAGGTGCGGCCGTCCCCGCGTGTCCACCGCCAGATGGCGTTTGAGGCCCGAGACTTTCTTGCCCGCGTCATATCCTTTCTGTTCCGCCGGGTCGGTGTTTTTCACGCTCTGGGCGTCAATGATCAGAAAGGTGGTTTCCTCTGCCTTTCCAGCAGACACCCGGCCGTCGGACACCAATTTTTTTCAGGACCAGCTCCAGAATGAGCAGGCCGGTTTCTTCATCAATGTGGTCGCGCCAGACGCGGTAATAGTAATAACAAAGGTTCCAATCCGGATAGTCCTTGGGTAAGGAACGCCAGCGGCAGCCTTCGCGCAGGACGTAAAGCACGGCGTTGAAAATGTGGAAGCGGTCGATCTTGTGAGGCGAGGTCTTCTTGCGCGCGCGCCAGCAATGGGCGGATGGCCTCAAACTGTTGGCGACTCAGATCGCTCGGGTAGACTTGGTCGGGGCGGCTGGTGGATGAACTCATATACGGAGTCTCGCATATATTTCGGATTCCTTAAAGACTTTAAACGGGTTCTTAAACGGAGGCCTATCCTTACTTCATCCTCTCTTATTATTCCATCTCTCACCCACCAATCGCACTCATCTCCACTTTGGTCCGTGCGCATGCTGCGAAAGCGCGACTCTCCGAGTAACGGTCGTCACGCGCGCGCCACGCATGGCGGAGGAGAGCGGCCAGTTCGGGAGCGTTGGCCCCGGCGCGCAAC
>CAZQUC010000054.1:0-14831 GCA_964596095.1 uncultured Enterobacteriaceae bacterium | reverse complement strand
CCTCGCTGGCCGAAGGCTGGGCGCGTCGCGAGGCCGCCGCCGCGTATGCGTGGGCGCAGGAACTGACCGATCCCGCGCAGCGCGAGTCCGCCTTGCGCGGTGTCTTTCGCGCCTGGGCGGAGACCGACCCGCAAACGGTGGCCGCCAAGCTGGATGAGTTGTCCCAGGACGAAGCGATCACCAAGGATGCGCGTGGCGGTTCGCCGGTGACGGCCATTGTCCGCGCCTGGGCCATGCAGGATCCGAAAGCCGCCGCCGCGTGGGTGCGGGAGCGGGCGGCGGTGAGCGGCAACGGTTCTTTCCGCGAGCTTTTGGTCTCGGAAATCCTGTCCGCCCGCGACGACTGGTTGGCGGCGGAGGTTGCCGATCTGCTGCGGCAGCCGGGAGAGAAAGTGGTGACGGAGAAGACGGACGAGATCTTCAATCACAGCATGACCTGGGGCGACGACAATGGAGAAATAGTGCAGCCTTTCGGGAGATTCGGTGGTTACCAGTCCCCCTTGGGAGCGGGAAGATCTGCCGGAGACAGGACGCAGGGCTTGCGATTTGCCGATCCGGCCCAGGCCTTTGAGGAATTGTCCCAACAACCGGGCGATGCGCCCCGTCAGCATCTCTTGGAAGAGGTCGCCGCGCAGTGGGTGGAGCAAGACCCGACGGCAGCCTTGGCCAAGCTGGGCACCACCGAGGACGAGTGGCTCAAGCTGGGGCTGATCAACGCCCTGTCCCAGCGCGCGCAGCAAACCCTTGATCCCGCGTTGGCCGCCGAGATCGTGAAGGCGTTTCCCGAAGACAGCAGGTATGGCCAGTCGTTGATCTCCCGTGTCTATGGGAGCTTGGCGAAGCGTGATCCCGAGCAGGCCCGAGCCTTGTTGCAGAGTGGCGATGTGGACGAATCCGGCCAGCGAAGCCTGGCCGGCACCCTCGCTCGTGAGCACGCGACTTACGATCCGCTCGGGGCCATCGCCTGGGCCACGCAACAGCCGGAGGGAGCGATCCAGCAGAGCGCCCTTCAGTCCGCGATTAGGGGTTGGGTGGAGGCCGATGCCTATGCCGCCTCCGCATGGCTCGCGGAGCAGCCGGCCGGCCCGTTGCGTGAGGAGGCGGTGGGATCCTTGGTCGACGCGCTCAGTCAGACATCTCCTGAAGACGCGTTAGCCTGGGCGGCGTCGCTGTCCGATCCGCAGCGAAGTGAGCGGCGGCAACTCAATATCGTGATGGACCTCCTCCATCGTGACCTGCCCAAAGCCAAGGAACTTGCCATTGGGCTGGAGCTTTCCGAAGACAATCGGAAGACTCTGCAGCAACTGATCGAAATGCGGGAACAGCAAGGCCGCTAACCTTCACTTTCATCCTGAAATCGCCATGAATCGCGCTGTCATCCTCTGGCCCGCCACCGCGCTTGTCATCGCGGCAGCGGGATTTTTCACCGTCAGGGGACTGGCTCCCGCGGGCAGCGATGCCTCTCGCGTTGCGGGAGCCACTGCCGGGAGCGCGTCGGGATCACGTTCGTCGGCCGATCTGGAAGCCGCGCTCGCCGTCGCCTCCCAGGATGAAGATGCGCTGACACGGCGGCTGCGGTTTTTGGAAGTGGTCGAAAAGGCCGACCCGCTCGAATTGCGCCGGATGTTCCTCAGCGGCCACACGTCGCGACGGGAGAAGCGCCACCTCGCCCAACGCTGGGCGGAGACAGCGCCGGCCGATTTGTGTAATTTTCTCAAGAGCCTGAGCCGTGCCGAGTGGGATCATGATGGCGAGCAATTCGACACCGTGCGCGACATCCTCTTCCGCACCTGGGCCGCGCAGGATGCCGACGCGGCGCTGTCGGCGCTTGCCTCGCTGGAGCATCGCCCGCAGTTTCGGAACGCGCGCTGGGAGATCATGCAGACCTTGTTCGGCCTGGATCCGGCGCAAGGTTTCGCCGCAGCCGCCGGGCTGCCGCGTTGGGCGCGGGGCAGCCGGTTGGCGGAGACATCTTGGCAAAACAACCCTGCCGCGTTTCTCACCGCCGCGGGAGAGGCGCCGCCGGCGTCCTTCCGCAATTATCAGGTCCAGGAAGCGGTGGGCCAGGCCTTCGCCGAGTGGGTGAAGCAAAACCCCACCGCCGCCGCGACGTGGCTGAAAGAGCTGTCCCCCGAGCAGCAGCGGCGTTGGTGGGGACGGCTGACCCTGCGTCTCGCCGAGGGCGATCTTGCCGGCGCGCAGGCGTGGTTCAATGATTTGCCGCCTTCCGCCGCGCGCGAGCAAGCGGGCGCGGCCATCGTCAATGCCTGGGCCAAGCAAAATCCCCGTGCCGCGCTCGAATGGTTGCAGGATAACCTGGAGGGCGGGCGCACCGCGGCCTTCGGACATTTGGCGAGCGCCTTGGCGGAACAAGGCATCGAAGCCGCCCAACAACTCCTCGACGCCATGCCGCCGGGAGCGCAGCGCGATCAGGTGGTGGCTTCCATTGCCCAAGAATGGGCGGCAAAAGATGCGAAAGCCGCCGCGGGATGGTTGCTGACTTTGCCCTCCGATGATCCGGGACGGCGGCGAGCTATTCAGCAGATCAGTTACCAGTGGGCGCAGGCGGATCTGGAAGGAGCGGCGACGTTCGTGCGGGAGAATGCCCAGCGTGAGGAAGGCCGCGATATGTTGTGGACCGTGACCCAGCAGTATGAGCAGAAAAACTTCGCAGCAGGATTGGAGTGGGCGGCCGGTTTGCAAGGGACGTTGCAATCGCAAGCCTTTATGAGCTTTTACCACAACGCCGTTCATAGCCGGAAAACCGCTGAAATCCTAGCGCATTTGGAAAAGCTGCCGACGGAGCGGCAGGAAGCCGTGGTGGAGAAGCTCACCGAAGGCATTCTGCAAACGACCTATAGTGACCTCGATCAGGACACGCGGTTCGTGAACAGCCTCAAGCAATGGCCGGAGTCCCTGCGCGGCATCGCTCGCCAGACCATTGAACGCTTTGAAGGATTGAGACCCGGACGCCAGCAAGCCGCGCTGGAAGCCTTGAAGTGAAGCGGCGCGTCAAAATTCGCCTCGACGCAAGGCCTCGAACGCTGCGCCCAATGAGGCCAGCACATCGCCGGCGGAGAGGGATTCGGGAGAAACCGTCGGGCTGGCGAGCGCGAGTTCGGCGGCGCGGCCGAGCAGCCAGGAGCCGAGGCGCGCGGCCGCGGAGGCGGTGATGCCTTGGGCGAGCAAGGCGGCGCTCAGGCCGGTCAGCACGTCGCCCATGCCTCCCGAGGCCATGCCGGGATGGCCGGTGGTGTTGGCCGCCACGGGTTCGCCCGGCGCGGCGATGAGGGTGCGGGAGCCTTTGAGCAACAGAACGACGTCGAAGGCTTCCGCGAAGGCCGCGGCTTGGGTGGCGCGAGGCTGCTGACGAAGCGCGGGATTCCAGGCCTCCAGCAAGCGGCTCATTTCCCCAGGGTGCGGAGTCAGGAGGCGGATGGGCGCCAGCGTGACGGGGGGCGTGCCAAAAAACGCCGCCAAGCTTTCCTTGGCACCGAAACGGGCGAGCGCATTCAGGCCGTCTGCGTCCAGCACCAGTGGACGGGGATCGGCGCGCAGCCAGTCGAGGAGCGCCTCGTCCGCATGTTCCCCCAATCCAGGCCCGACGGCCAGTACGTCGGCGGGCCAAGTGGCGGCTTCCTCCGGACGGCGATACGGGCGGACCATCACTTCCGGGATGACCGTCGCGGCGGTGATCTCATAAATATCTTCCGGCACGCCAAGCGTGACCAAGCCCGCGCCGCCTTTCACCGCCGCGGCCGCGCTCAAGCGCGCGGCGCCGACATACCCACGCGAGCCCGCGATGAGGGTAACGCGGCCGGCTTGGCCTTTGTGCTGGGAAAACGGACGACGCGGCGGCAGGCACGCCTGCAATGTCCGTGGCGTGAGGACCGCCGAAGGAATCGCGGAGGACAGCGGATCGCGCGAGGCGAGCGCCGCGGCGTCCGGCTCCAGCACGGGCACCGGCACGACGGCGAGCCGCCCCACGAAGTCCACCGCCTCATCGGCGAGCAAGCCCGCCTTGGCGGCGGCGATGGTGGCGGTGAGATCGGCACGCACGGCGTCGGGATCCGCACGGCCGGTGTCCAGGTCCAACCCCGAGGGGCCGTCCAGCGCCACGGTCCAGCCGTGGCGGGCGAGGCGCAGGGCGTTGAGTTCGCGACAGGCGGTCAACAAAGGATCGCGCAAGGTTCCGCCCGCGCCGAGGCCCAGCAAAGCATCGAGCACCACCGGGCGGGCGGTGTCGGGCAGGGCCGGGAGCAGGCGTTCGCGCACCCGCTCCCAGCGGCTGAGGGTCAGCGGCCGCCAGGTGTCGCGGGGGAAGATTTCCCGCGCCGCGATCTGCCAGCCGACATCGAGCAAATGCCGCGCGGCCACCCACGCGTCGCCGGCATTGTGCCCTTTGCCCGCGTAAATGACCAAGATCCGCGGCCCGCCGAACCAGCCATGCAGCAGCCGGGCGAGCGCGGCGCCGGCTTCTTCCATGAGCGATTCCTCGCTGCGGCCCGCGGCCACGGCCGCCGCCTCCAACCGCCGCATCTCGGAGCACGTGACGACCATGCGGGGTTTTTCAGAAACGCAGGACGCCCTGGCCGATGCTTTGCGCCACCGCCTCGCGATACGCCGGATCGCGCAGCCGCCGGTTGTCCTGCGGGTTGGAAAGAAACCCGCATTCCACCAGGATGGCCGGACGCTCGGAGGCGCGGAGCACTTTGAAGCGCGCGAATTTGACGCCGCGGTCGCCCCCGTGGTTGGTGTTGGCCAGCAGGCGCCGCTGCACCAGCGAGGCGAGGCGCTGGCCGCTGCTGTTGAAATAGAATGTTTCCAACCCCGACGCGCCGACGCGGGTGGCGTGGTTGATGTGGACGCTGACGAAAATGCTGTTGTCGTAGTTGTTGCCAATGTCGGCGCGGGTGCCCAGCGGGATGAAGCGGTCGGTCGAGCGCGTCATCACCGTGCGCACGCCACGGCCGCGCAGGTAACGCTCCAGCCGCCGCGCGATGTCGAGCGCGAAGTGCTTTTCGTAGGCGGAGCCGTTGCGGCAGCCGAAATCGTGCGCGCCATGGCCCGCGTCGATGACGACCGTATTGAACGAGCGGGCATGCGCGGGGATCGTCCCGGCCAGCAGCAGGAAGATCAAGCACATCAAGGATGGAAGTCGAACGGGCATGATGAGGGCGCGGGGAGGCGGACCGCCGCAGCTTAACCACCCGAGGGCTTCCGCCTCAAGCGCAAAGCGCGCCGGATGCGCGCGAACTTGAGCGCGGGCGTTCACCTCGACACACCGCGCCTTCTGCTTTCAGGGCCGGCGTTTTTTGCGCAGCACGGCGAGATGGCGATCCACGGATTTGCCGGGCGTGGTCAGGGCGCGGCTGTGTTCGTTCCGCGTGGTGGAAACGAGTTCCAGGCCGAGACGATCGAGAGCTTCCAAGGCCATCCGGTGCTCGCGGTCGAAATAACTGGTCATCACCAGCAGGCCGTCATCGTCGAGTTTGTTCATGCCCTGCTCGAAGATATGCTGCCAGAGCGTGCGGCCGTGATACAGATTTTGATGTCGCAGGAAGAGCACGTCGAAACGTTCGCGAAGCTGCCGGTGCGCCGAGAGTTTGGAGGCGTCGCCTTTGAAAAACTCGAACCGCCGTGCCGCCGCGTCGCGGAACCGCTCGCGGGCCAAATCGAGCTCCCGCTCCCGCACGTCGGTCCCGACCAGCGTCGTGTGGCCGGTGAGGCCGCGGTCTTCGCGCAAGGACGCGAAAAAGTCGCTGAGGGTGGCCGCTTCGTCACAGGCTCCGCAGGCGAGATCGAGGATCGCGAGTTCCTTTTTCTCCGCGAGGGGTTCCGCGACAGGCGCGATCTCCCGCTCCAGCAGGCGGCGCAGGCGTTCCATGTCTTCGGCAAGTTCGCGGCGGTGGCGTGAGTGGCTCATGGGTTGAGATGAGTTGCGTCGAGGACGAAAAAGCCCCTCACGGGGGAACCGTGAGAGGCCGGAACTGGCGGAGCGGACGGGGCTCGAACCCGCGACCTCCGGCGTGACAGGCCGGCGCTCTAACCAACTGAGCTACCGCTCCGTAAACTCTTTCTCCCTCCGATCCCTCTTTGGGGCGGCGGGAGGCAGAGACTAGAGGAGCGCCCGCTTCCTGCAAGGAGTTTTTTGAAGAAGTGAAGTCTTTTCGCGAAGAAGGTGGCCATTCGTAGCGGGGGCGTCCCGCCCACCGCCGCGGTGGTGGGGACTCTCCAATGACGAACCGCGTTCCCCCCGGACAGGCGTCTTGGGAGTGCGGACGGCTTGTCTCCGCTCTGGCGTGGAGAGGGGCTTGCCCCTCGCGGCGGGATGGATCAGCCCCCCGAATGGCCAACAAGTCCTTCCTTCTCTTTCCTTCGCTGCTCTCCCTCCCCTCACCGGCAAGCCGGTGAGCCGAAAAGCGGAGGCAAGCCGTCCGCACTCCAAATGGAGGGCGCGGTTTCCGAGGGGCGGCGCTACTGCGACACCCGCATCGGCATGATGACATACAGGAACGGCTCGTTGGTCTTGATGACCCCGGGGTTCAACTCGTCGATGAGGTCGAGATGCACCTCGTCGTTGTCGAGGTTGCGCAGCGGGGCCATGAGGTAATCGGGATTGAAGGCGATGGTCAGCGGCTCGCCGCTGTATTTTACGGGCAGTTGCTCCTCGGCCTCGCCGATGTCGGCGCTGGCGGCGTAGATCTTCACTTCGCCTTCGCCGAAGCTGAGCTTCACGGTGCTGGCTTTGTCGCTCGCGAGCAGGGCCACGCGCTGGACGCAGCGCAGCAATTGCTCGCGCTCGAAGGTGATGCGGTGGTTGGCCGGGCCGGGGATGACCTGGCGGAAATTCGGGTAGGTGCCGTCGATGAGCTTGCTGTAAAGCGTGTTGCGGTTCAGTTCGAAGACGACCTGGCTGGCTCCGACCTTGATGCGCACCGGCTCCTCGCCAAGGGTGAGGAGGCGCTGCAATTCATGCACGGCCTTGGTGGGGAGGATGAAATCGGTCTCCTGGCTGTCGGGGAATTCCACGTCGGCCTCGGTCATGGCGAGGCGGCGGCCGTCGGTGGCGACGAGGGTGAGTTTCGCCTCCTTGAAGGAATGGAAAATCCCGTTGAGCACGTAGCGGGTTTCGTCGGTGGAAATGGCGTAGGAGGTGCGGCGCAGGCCGTCTTTGAGCGTGCCGGGGGGGATTTTGAATTCGGCGGCGTTTTCGAGGTCGGGCAGGGGAGGAAATTCCTCCGCGGCGAGTCCGAGAATTTTGAAGTGGCTGGCCCCGCACTTCACGGAGGCGACGTTGTCTTTATCCACGCTGACGCTGATCTCCGCGTCGGGCAATTCGCGGATGATGGTGGCGAGTTTGCGGGCGGGCAGGGTGACGTTGCCGGTGGTGGAAACCTGCGCCTCCACGCGGCCGACGATGCCGACATCCAGGTCCGTGGTGGTCAGAACCAATTCACCCTCATGCGCTTCGAGAAGGACATTGGAGAGGATCGGCAGGGTGACGCGGGTGTTCACCACGTTGAGCACCTGCGACAAGCCGGTGAGAAACGCTTCTTTGGTAATGAGGAATTTCATGGACGGAAAAACAATGCGGGGAAGGGGGAGCGGGGGCAGGGAAATCGGATCGCGACAAGGCGTTTACGCTTATAGAAGCAGCGGCGGGGATGGCAACTTGAAAAAGTGACGGCGCCGGGGCGGCGCCGGGGTTATTGCGCGGTGGCATGATCGCGGTTCTGGAGATAAGAACTGCGGGCCGAGAGATAGGGATCGACTGAATTGCCGATAGCGAGGTCGTAGGTTTCCAACTCTCCGGGCAGCGACTGCACGGTATTCACGGCGGGGGGAATATCCATCCATGAGCCGCCGGCATCCCAGAAAATCCCCCAATTGACGGGATTGAGCGCGTAATCGACGCCCGACCCCACGCCGTCGCGCACGCTGCTGGGGCCGAGCACGGGCAGCACGAGATAGGCGCCATGCGGGATCCCCCAGGCGGCGAAGGTTTGTCCGGTGTCCTCGGCGGGCACGTCGGCGAGGGCGGGGATCTTGTCGGAGACCTTGAACAGGCCGCCGGCGCCGCCCACGGTATTGACGAGGAATTTGCCGGTTTCCTGCCCGGCACGCTGGAATTTTCCTTGCAGGACGCAATTCACCAAGCGCACGGGGTAGCGGACGTTGTCGAACGCGTGGCCGACTCCGGTGCGCACGGGCCCGGGCACGACGGTTTGATACCCTTTGGAGACCGGGCGCAGCAGCACCGTGTAAAGGCCGTCGTTGAAGCGAAAGACGGCGCGGTTCAGCCCCTCCAGCGGATCGCTCGCGGCGGCGGTGGCGTATTCATCGGCTTCCTCCGGTTCGCCCGCGACGGCAGGGGGGACGGGCGTGGCCGGTCGCACGGTGATCGGGGCCGGCGCGGGCGACGGCGGTGTCGCGAGCGCCCCGTTTTCCGCGGGGCTCGAGTCGGCGGTGACGGGGGCGGCGGCGGCAGCCATCTTGACCGACGCGCACGACACGCCGGCCACGCTCAGGACGGCGGCGAGGAGGAGGCGGCTCAACAGCGCAATTCCCCGGTTCATGATGATTTGGCAAGTGATTGTGTGAGCGATTGCAGCACCGCGGCGGCGCCGCCTTTTTTGAACTGGGCGTCGAGTTGGCCGCGATAGTTGGCGACCAGGCTCACGCCTTCGATGACGACATCGGTGACGCGCCAGCCCACCTCCGCCTCCAGGCGGTAATGCACCGTGTAGCGGCTGCCCCGATACACCATGCGGGTGGGCACATCCACCCGCCCGGCGGCGGGGGTGGTGGCCGGGCTGTAAGTGATGTCGGGCTGCTCGCCGGGGACGAACTTGGCGCCGTAGGTGCGGATGATGAGCGCGGAGAGCAGCCGGGTCGCCTCCTGTTTCTGCGCCTCGCTGAAGGTCCGCCAGCCGGGACCGACGGCGCGTTTGGTCATCGTTTCGAAGCTGATGTGTTTGTCGAGCACCGGGCCGAGGCTCTTGGTGAAGGCATCGCGGCTGGGGGCCTTGTTCGCCACGGCGAGGACCTCGTTGACCGCCGTGCGCAGCTTCGCGGCCGCGACTTCGGTGGACGCATGAGCGGCCGGCAGGGACAGGAGCCAGCCGGCAGATAACAGGATGAAGAAACGACGGGTCATGGTTCGGGGGAAGAAGAAGGGGTGGATTCGGAAGAGGCCGGCTCGTCCTCCACCTTACCAAAAGCCATGCGTCCGATCAAGGATTCAAGATCGACGGTGGATTCGGTCATGGTGATGCGCGCGCCGGGTTCGAGAAACGCCTCCTCGGCGCCGGGCGCGAGTTGGATGAATTTGTCGCCGATCAGGCCGGAAGTCTTGATGGAGGCGATGGTGTCGCTGGGCAATTTGAGATCCGCCAACAGGCGCAGCTCCGCGATGGCGCTGTAGTCCGCTTTATCGACATGGATCGACTCCACGCGGCCGACATTGACGCCCGCCACCACCACGCGGCTTCCCACGTTGAGACCACCGGCATTGGTGAAGCGGGCTTCGACGCGGTAGGTATCGCCGCCGAGCCGCGAGCCGGAGCCGAGCGTGAGCGTGAGATACCCCACCGCCGCCAGGCCGAGCAGCACGAAGAGACCGACGCCGAACTCGAGTTTGCCGTAATTCATGATGTCATGGTGGTGAAAGAATCCCCCTTCCGGAGCGCCGCGAGATCCGCGCCGAGGGCGGCGAGACTGTCTCGGAAGGAGCGGACTTCGACGAGCGGCGAGGCGGAAAATTCGGCGGGAGGCCCCTCGAAACACATTTTTCCGCCATCCAGCAGCGCGACCCGGTCGCTGGCCAGCAGCGCCTCCGGCACGTCATGCGTGACGATGAGGGCGGTGAAGCCGAATTGACGTTGATACTTTGCGATCATGGTGAAGACGGCGTTGCGTCGCAACGGGTCGAGGCCGGCGGTCGGCTCGTCGAACAGGACCAACTCGGGCCGGGTCACGAGCGCGCGCGCCAAGGCAAGACGTTTTTGCATCCCGCCGGAAAGCTGGCTCGGATACTGGCCCGCGTGAGGCTCCAATTCAAGCTGCCGCAATGCCTCCCGCGACCGTTGGTGGATTTCCCGGTGGTTCAGATCCGTGGTCTGCTCCAGCGGCAGCGCGACGTTTTCCAGCGCCGTCATCGAATCGAACAGCGCGTTGTGTTGAAACAAGAACCCGCAGCGCCGGCGGAAGGCCGCCCACGCCGGCGCATCGTCCGGCGCCAACGGCCGGCCTGCGAAGCGCAGGCTCCCCTTCTCCGGCCGGATGACATTGGCCAGGCATTTCAAAAAGACCGACTTGCCCGCGCCGCTGCGCCCCAGCACCGAGACCAGGCTGCCCCGCGGCACACGCAGCGACGCGCCGTCGAGCACGGAGCGGCCGCCGAAGGACTTGCCCAGCCCTTCGACTTCCAACAGGAAGGATGAGTCTCCGGTTTCCTGGCTCATACCAATAGCGACGTGATGACATAATCCACCGCCAGCACCGCGATGCAGGACTGGACCACCGCCCGCGTGGTGGAGGCGCTCACCGCTTGCGCGCCGGTGGCGGAGCGCAGGCGGTGGGTGTGAAAGCCGTGATACGCGCACAAGGTGGTCGTCAACACGCCGAACGAGGCCGCCTTGAGCAGGCATTCCCGCGCGTCCGGCCATTCCACCGCGCGTTCGACCGCCGACCAATACACGCCGGAGTCCACTCCCAGCAGCAGCGATCCCGACAACGCGCCGCCCCACAGCCCGACGACGACGAACAACGCGGTCTGCATCGGAAACACCACCAGCGCCGCCAGCAGCCGCGGCGCGACCAGAAAGCCATGGCTGTCGATGCCCATCACTTCCAGCGCGGCGATTTGTTCCGTCTGCCGCTGGATGCCCAGCTCCGCCGCCAGTGCCGACCCCGCCTGCCCCACCAGCATCAACGCCGCCAGCACCGGCCCCAACTCCCGCACCAGGCTCAGCGACACCAGCACGCCCAGCAGCCCTTCCGAGCCGAAGCGATGCAGCACGTAATACCCCTGCAACCCCAGCACCAGCCCGGTGAAAAGGCCGACGATCAGCACCACCGGCAAGCACCGCACCCCTTGCTCGAATAGCGCCCGCGTGAACCGCCGCCCCAGCCGCCGCGCCTTCGCCACCGAGCGGAAGGCCCGCGCGGTGAACAGGGTGAAATCCCCCGCCACACCGACGAGGTGAATCGAAGCTTTGCCCAAGGAGCGGATCATGGAAGCCGGATTACTCGCGCAAGGGCGGCGGGTGCGCAAATGGCGCGCGCCGACCCGATGAAGAGGTCTCGCTATGGCCACTCCAGAATGGTCAACCCTTCCACGCGCCTGAAATGATGCGGATTTTTTGTGGCGAGACGAGCGTTGAGTGACAAGGCGTGACCCGCGATGAATGAATCGAAATCACCGATCTTCACCCCGGCGCGGGCCAGGCTGCCCAGAACCTTTCCCGTGGCCACGGCGGCTTTGCCGTCGAAAAAGACACTTTCGGTCGTCCGCGTCTCGCCTCCTTCCCGCAGCGAAACAAGAAATTCATTCATCACCTCTTGGGAAAGCGGCGCCGACAATGACTGGAGCATACACAGAAAAGCCAGACAGGACTCGAACCGGCGTCAGCTTCGCTTTTGTAAATGGAGATTGATGAAGCACGGCTTCATGCTCGTTTTTTCCACGCCGCCCATCCCCACCAGCCAACCAGTGCCAGTAGAGCGATGATGCCTGGCAACCAGAGACGCAGGGCTTTGTTTTCCGCCACCGGTGCGGGAGATGCCTCGGAGACGGCCGCTGCGGGTTTGGGCGGCGGTTTGATTTCCGGCGACGGAGGCACGGTCGGAGCCGGAGCGACGTTGGTGGACTCCTCGTTCGTGTTGTCCCCGGGCGTTGGAGTGGTCGTGGGCGATGCCGGCGGCGTTGGAGGAGGCGCTTCCGTGTCGGGAAACAAACGGGCCAGCATCGTTTGCTTGATCCAGTCGTCCGCTTCCAGCGCCCGCACCGCGTCGGTGGTTGCCTGCCACAGCGCCGCCGGATCACGCCCCGCGGCGATGATCCGCGTGATCCAGTCCAGCGCGTAATGGGCTTTCGCCATCTTTTTTAACTCGGTGACGAAGCGCTGCAATTTCACCTGGTTGTCGGCGATGGCCTTCTCGTAGGCTTGGCGCAGGACGGGATCGGCGATGGCGGCCGGATCGGAACCGGCAAACGGCGTCTCCCCGCCATAAGGCCGTCCGTCAAAGTCCGGGTGAATGGCCACTCGCTCCTCCAGCGAAACGGCACGATCCCGCGTTTCCAATATAGCCTCGGCCAGAAGGAGCGCTTGGGCGATGCCTTTGAGCTTGGTTTCGTCGTTGGCCCGAATCATGCGGTCTTCCATTCCCGACAGTGCCAGAGCTACCTGATGCGGATCCTTTCCTTCACGTAGCGAGGCAAGGAGTTCATCCATGATTTCTTGTGGCAGCTGCGCGGACAACGGCTGGAGCAGCCATAGCGAAACCAACGAGGCGGCGAACCGGCGACGGCTTCGCCCTTGGGGGCGGAGATTCATGGGGGACCGATTCATGCCCGTTTTGTCCACGTCGCCCACCCCCACCAGCCAGCCAACGCCAGTAGAGCGACGAGGCCTGGCAACCAGAGACGCGAGGCTTTGTTTTCCGCCACCGGCGCGGGGGACGCCTCGGAGGCGGCCGCTGCGGGTTTGAGCGGCGGTTTGATTTCCGGCGACGGAGGCACGGTCGGAGCCGGAGGGACATGGACGGACTCCTCGTTCGTGTTGTCCCCGGGCGTTGGAGTGGTCGTGGGCGATGCCGGCGGCGTTGGAGGAGGCGCTTCCGTGTCGGGAAACAAACGGGCCAGCATCGTTTGCTTGATCCAGTCGTCCCCTTCCAGCGCCCGCACCGCGTCGGCGGTCGCCTGCCGCAGCGCTTCCGGCTCCCGCCCCGCGGCGATGATCCGCGTGATCCAGTCCAGCGCGTAATGGGCTTTCTCCTGCTTTTTGAACTCGATGACGAAGCGCTGCAATTTTACCTGGTGATCGGCGATGGCCTTCTCGTAGGCTTGGCGGAGGACGGGATCTTCGATGCCCGCCGGATCGGAACCGGCAAAAGGTGTCTGCCCTCCGTAAGGCCGCGCATCAAAGTCCGGATGAAGAGCGACGGGCTTCTCCATCGAAACGGAGCGGTCCCGCGTTCCCAATATGGCTTCGGCCAGAAGGAGTGCTTGGGTGATGCCTTTGAGCTTGTCCTCGTCGTTCGCTCGAATCATATCTCGTCTCATCCCGGCTAGCGCCGAAGTAGATTGATATGGATCGTTTCCCTCGCGCAGTGAGGCAAGAAGTTCGTCCATGATTTCTTGTGGAAGTTGAGCTGCCGAAAAGCACGCTGCAAATAGGAAAAGAAAGACGGCGAAAAGGCCCTCGATCCTTCTTCTGTGAATCGGAGATATTAAGTAGATTTTCATATATCATTTAGTTCACACTATGGTTCCACAGTCATATTACCCTTGCCACCTTTTCCTGTATAGCCGTTCATGCCTTGCCCGGGAGGCGCGGGAATGATCTCGAACCACTGGATGGTGGTCGTAAAAGGTGTTCCCGGGCCCGTCGTTCCATCCAAGCGATACAACCAGGGGATATGCCATTCAAAACGTCCTGTTTGATTAATGACCGGAGGGGGCTGGGCGCTCAGATTGACTTGGTCGGGAGTCGGTCCTCGTGTTCCTTTGCCCGCGACAACCTCTTCGCTCAAAGTGTAATTTGCCATCCATGCGGTGTGAGATTTGTTAGACAGCGCATTCCCCACAAACCATCCGGTGCGAACCGGCGGAGCGGTCCCTTCTCCTGGTTGAACTTTGTGAAAATTGACATCGTCAGGTCCAAAATAATAAGGAGCAAGCACACGCATGAAAATCCCGTCTGGATTGGTTTCGATGGTAATGCCACCGCTTTCTCTCTCAAAGAAGACCGTCTTGGGGGCGATGACTGTGAACTCGACCCGCGTTTTCGCCTGAAAATAATTTGCCAAGGTGGCCTCCACCACGACGCTGCCTTCCTGACCGGAAGCTGTGAACTTACGCTTGCGAGGGCCGCCGCCAGAAATCACGGAGAGCGTTCCTTGGCCAGAGATGATGGCCCAAGTTACAGTGGCGTCACTTGGCGCGATCAAACTCAGAGTTACATCTTCCCCAATGCCGAGTTTTTTGCGCTTGAGATTACTGGGCAAACTAACAAATGTTTCTGTATCAATCCAAGCGGGAATCAACCGTTCTCTGACTGTGTAATGGTCACGCAATGCGGGTTCCAGGGTATACTCCACGCCCGGAATGGGGGAAACGATGCTGGCATCTTCCATGACGAAGGCGCTTTCGCTTCCGTAAGGCCGGCTTTCCACGACTTTGAGGAAATCCACCGGCGCCGTCCCGGCACTTTCGAGCTTGTAGGTCACCCTGTCCCGATAGGCATCGACGATTGTCAGAGTCCCGGAGCTATCATTCGTATCAAAGGCGCTCAAGGCATCGACGATCCCATCGGCAGGCATGAGCCAGTTTTGTGGATTCGGTATTTTATGGAAGAGTGAAGCAGGATCCGTCTGTCCGGAGAATTCGTCGCTATCTTGTTGGAAAAACAGGTCGCTATTATATAACTTGTAGTCACGATGGCCATGACAGAAGCCACAACCCTGCAATTGATAAGCGGTCAAACGCGCAGATTTATATCGATACAGCAATCGGGGCTCTCCTTCCATGGCCGCGGTTTCATACAGTTCCCGGGCGGTGGCGGCATCGAGCACTTCGGGTTCCAGAGTGCGCTCGATTTCAGCGA
>CAZQUC010000053.1:11959-15102 GCA_964596095.1 uncultured Enterobacteriaceae bacterium | reverse complement strand
CGGCGTGCGATCGGGCGAGAGATCGTTGCCGTTGAGCGGGTAGCACATTTCCAGCCGCAGGGTGTCGCGCGCGCCGAGACCACACGGTTTGGCGCCGGCGGCGACGAAGCGCTCGAACCACGCCGCGCCCGCCTCGGCGGGACAGAACAACTCGAACCCATCCTCGCCCGTGTAACCGGTGCGGCAGATGATCGCCGAGCCGCTGAGTTTGATGCCATTGCGCGGCGGCAGGTGGTCCAGGAGCGTGGCGGTGGCCGGTCCCTGCACGGCCATGCCCGCGTAGTCGGCGCTGCGGTTCTCGAAGGTCACGCCCGTCGCCGGCAGATGCGCTTGCAGCCACGCGGCGTCTTCGTCGATCTTGGAGGCATTGACGACCAGGAAATAATGATCCGGCTCCAACCGGTAAACGATGAGGTCGTCGATGACGCCACCGCGCTCGTTGAGCAGAAAGGTGTAGTGGCCCGCACCGTCGGTGAGCTTGGCGACGTTGTTGGCGAGCAGGTGATTGAGCCACGCCTCCGCGCCGGGGCCGGACACGAAGAATTCGCCCATGTGCGAAATGTCGAAAACGCCCGCGTGCCGTCGCACGGCGAGGTGCTCGTCGGTGATGCCCGAGTATTGCACCGGCATCGACCAGCCGGCGAAGGGCACGAGTCGCGCGCCCAGTTTCACATGGGCGGGTTCAAGAGGGGAATGAAGCAAGGCGTCGGACATGGAGCATGAATGAAAAACACCGCGGCGCGCGATCTGGAGCGACGGCGAGCCCTCCATAATGGAGCATCATCCTTCCGGCAACCATTGGCGTTGCAGAAGAAAAACGCGCGTGTCTAATCTGTCATACAGATGGCGCGTGCGGCGTCAAGTGACTTGGATGTTTGGAGCGGATGGCTTGCCTCCGCTCTGGGGAGGAGAGGGGCTTGCCCCTCAGATGGCGTGACCATAGGAAAGCACCTTCGGATCAGGATGGCGGTTGTTACCGCGACGGACACACCGGTGAGCCGGTTTTTGGTAAAAAGCGGAGGCAAGCCCCTCCGCTTGCTCCAAAGACGCTTACCGCGTGCGGAGCACCCGATAAAAACGCCGCGTCGTGCCGGCCGGGATCGCCGTGTCGGTATAGGACGCCGTGGCCCCGGCGCTGGTTTGCTGCGCCAGATCGGTCCACCCGAGGGTGGCCAAGTTCTCCGAAACCTGCACCGTGTATTCGCCGCCTTCGACCGCCTCCCACGTGAGCGTCACCGCGCCCTCCGGCTGGGGGGAGATGGCCGTGATCGCAAATGCGGGCACGGGCGGCGCGACGGCTTCCGCTTGCGTGATCAGTTCCACGTAGTCGAGCAGAATCCACGAGCTGTCATTCGTCGAGCCACCGGTGCGGACCAGCGACAGCACGTTGGCCCCCTGCCTGACCAAGCCCTCCGCGATTGCGCTCACGTAAGTAGGCCCATCGATCCCCCCTTGCGTGAAGAAAGGCTCTCCGTTGAGCGAAACCTCCACATCGTGCGAGCTATCCGGTCCCGGCCCGAACAGCCACGTCCGGAAAAGATGGCGAGAGGAATGCGAAACGTCATCTTCCCGGAAGAAGATATCAATGATGTGGCGTCCCCATTCTTCCTTGACCAAGGCGCGCGGAAACCCCTCCGGCGTGTCCGCCCAGGGATGCATCGGCGGGTCGCCCTCTTCGGGCCCGTCCTGCCAGATCTCCGCGCCTTCTCCTTCCCACACCCCGCCCACACCGGCCTTGCCCTCGATGGCGGAATAGTCGCCGGCCGCCGCGTAATACTGCGGGTCGTTGAACGCGCCGCTCTCCTGCTCGAATTCCGCGACCCGTGAGTCCTCGTAGCCGATGGAAAAGACCGTGCGGTAAGCCGCCACGACGTCCGGCTCGGCCGGCGGGAGTGCGGTGGTAAGCGCCACGGCGTCGAATTGAATCCACGGTCCCATCTCTACGCCGTCGGGATCGACCGGCCCGCCGCCCGTGCGCACGAGCGACAGCACATTATACCCCTCGTGGAAAGCCGGCCCGAATCCCGGCGCGCGCACCCCGAGACGCGGAATCAACACCTCCACTTGCAACGGCGCGGTGATGCCCGTGCCGAACGCGATCGGCGTGCCATTGAGATACGCGCCCACGTCATGGGAGCTGTTGGGGCCCAGGCCGAACAGGATGGTGTGCAGCGCCAGATAATCCTGCTGCGCCTGCTCCGCGGTCAGCCGGAAATAAATATCGACCGACGGTCGGCCCGGCACCAGCGCGCGGGGAAAGCCGTCCCTCGTCAACGACCACACACTCGGCCCTTCGGGATCGTTTTCCGGATCGAGCGGCCCCTCGGGGCCATCCTGCCAGATTTCCGGGTCCGGCCCTTCAAACAGCCGTCCGGGGCCGCCCTTGCCGCGAATCCCGGCATAATCCCCCGGCGCGACATGGAATTGCGGGTCGTTGAAGGCGTCGCTTTCCTGCTCGAAATCGGCATTGGCCTCATCGAACCACCCCACCTGCCAGATCAGTTCCGTCGGCGCGGTCACCTCCGCCGTCAGCCGCAGGGCGTCGAATTGAATCCACGGATTGGTGTCCCCTCCGCCCGTGCGCCGCACCGAGAGACAGTTGGGGCCGGCCCGGAACAGTTCGTCGTGGCCTTCGGGAATCGGCAGATTCCGCGGGATATACACTTCGAGCGGCGTGTCCCGCGTGATCCCGATCCGCCGGTAAAACGGCACGTTGTTCAGATAAAACGTCAGGTCATGGGAGCTATTTTCCCCCGGCCAGATCAGCGTCACGTCGAACTTGAGCGCGCTGGAGGCGGCCTCGCTCTCCGTGAGCTGGAAGAAAATATCGATCACCGGCCGGCCCGGTGTGACCGCGCGCGGAAACCCATCCCCCGTCAACGCCCAAATGCGCGGCCCTTCCGGATCCTCCGGATCGAGCGGTCCCTCCGGTCCATCGCTGAGGATTTCCGGCTCGGAGACTTCAAACCCCGGCGTGTATTCACCCGGCGCGCTGGCTTGGTTGCCATAGGTTTCACTGTAATCGCCAGCCTCCCAATAGAATTGGTGGTCATTGAAACCGAAATCATATTCACCTTCAAACTCGGCTTGGCTGCCATCGAAGGTTCCGATTTCAAAAACGACCGATTGCGCCGAAGCCGGCG
>CAZQUC010000053.1:0-11859 GCA_964596095.1 uncultured Enterobacteriaceae bacterium | reverse complement strand
TCTTTCTCCGCGTGTTCGAGTTCCTCGATCTCCTCGATTTCACGAAAACGCCAGCAGGCGAACCCCGGCTCGGTGCCATGGGAGTTGGGGAGATTGACCAACTCGGCCAGATACACGGCGGGTTCCTGCGCGAGACCCCAATTGATCCCGGGCACCAAATCACGCACGGTGTAGTGCCTGCCTTTGACCGGAAGGGCATTGAAGATGTCGCGGATTCCCTCGGGGAACCTGTCATCGATACAGACGACCTTTTGACCTGGCTCGAACATGGATTATTTTCTACAAAGCATTGATGGTAAAATACCCCCGCCGGGAATCGAACCCGGATTTAAGGTTTAGGAAACCTCCGTTCTATCCATTGAACTACAGGGGCGGCATGAGGGAGCGCGGCGGACACCTCATCCGGGAAGAGACGGGAATCCACTGGAAAAAATCGTTGGGATGGACGCAATGGACCTGGGGCGGTCTCAGGCGTGGTGGCGCTGGCCGCGGGTGGCGCATGGGAGGAGTTTTGTCTATGGGGTCCATTGAACCGCACGTCACGCCTCAGGGCGTGGTGACGCGGACGCGGTAGAAGCGGAGGCCGCCGGTGGTGGAGGGGGGGCCGTTGACGGTGTCGGTGAAGGTGGCGGGGTTGCCGGTGCCGGCGAGGGGCGAGCCGAGCGTGGTCCAGGCGCCTTCGCCGGAGGTGGCGAGGGTGGTGGAGGTTTCCACTTGATAGGTTTGGCCGGTTTCGGTGGGGAAGGTCAGGGTGAGGGGGCTGCCGGCCGGGGCGCTGACGCTGGTGATTTCGAAGCCGGCGGCGGGAGGCGGGCCGCCGATCACCGCGTCGGGTCCGGCGGCGTAGCTGGCGCGGATCTGCTCCGCGCTGAGCAGGCCGTTGTAGAGGCGGAATTCGTCATAGGTGCCGGCGAGATTGGCATCGCCGAGCCAGTTGGAGCGGCCGAGCCAGTTGTTGACGTCGTCGATTTGGGAGAGGTTGCCGGTGAGGGGGACGTTGGCGACGGTGACGACGCCATTGCGCCAGACGGTGCCGCGGCTGAGGCCCTCGGGTGTGGAATCCACCACCACGACATAATGGATGGGTTCTCCCTCGGCCAGGGCGCCGATGCCGAAGTTCACTTCGGTGGTGATCACAGGGCCGGGGGTGGCTTCGCGCAATTCCAGGCGGTTGGTGTTGTAGTCGGCGCCGACGGCTCCGATGAGCAGAAGATAATCGCCGCCATTGCCGCTGCCGCCGGGCTCGTTGAGTTCGCGGCCGGCGCCGGGGTTGTCGGGATCGAGGGTGTTGCCGAAGTCGAGGATCCGCGCCCAGTTGTTGCCGGCGGCGTCGATGGTGACCCAGGTTTCGAGCGTGACGCGTGAGAGCGGGGAAATGAGGTTGTTGGGCAGGTCCACATAGGCGGCATAGTCCGACGCGCCGCCGGGCAGGCTGACGCCCGTGCCGGTGAAGCGGGCGTCGTTGCCGCGGATGAAGGCGTTGGCTTCGCCGGTCACGGCATCGAGGACGGCGGTGTCGGGATCGACGGCTTCGTTGGCGGGCTCGTTGAAGCTCCAGCGGTGGAGCAGCGGGACGGCGGTGGTGTTGGGCGTCACGGGATCGGCGCCGATCTGGACTTCGGTCCAGTCACCGAGGCCGTCGCTGTCGCTGTCGTAAGCGACGGGGCTGGAGCCGGCGTTGCTGGCGCTGGCGAAGATGCCGGTGTTGGTTTCCGCGGCATCGGGCAGGCCGTCGCCGTCGGTGTCCGCCTTCAAGGGCGAGCTGCCGCGCTGGAATTCCTGGAGGTTGGTGAGGCCGTCGGTGTCGGCATCGAGCGCCGCGTCGGCGGGGTCGTTGGGGTTCAGGCCATAGGCGCGCTCGAACCAATCGGGCAGGCCGTCGCCATCGGTGTCGGTGGCGGCAGCGGCGCCGGGCGTGCCACTGGGGCCGTCGTTGAAATGCTGGGCGATGATGGCCTCGGAGAGCGCGCCGTCGTAGAGGCGGATTTCGTCGTAGCGGCCGTGCAGGATGCCGTCGGTGGTGTAATTGGACCGTCCGAGCCAATTGTTGACGTCGTTGAGATTGCTGAGCTTGATCGGATTGGCGGGATCGGTTTCCCTGGAATCGACCAGTTCGCCGTTCTCATAATAACGCAGCACGCCGGAGCTTTCGTCGAAGGTGATGGCGAAATGCAGGGGTTCGCCGGGCGCGCCGAGGGGGGTGACGGGCAGTTCGACCGGAGGGTAGGTGATGCCGTCGGTGTTGCGGATCGAGACATGCCGTGCCGCGGTGTCGAGATTATTATAGGCGCTGAGCCAGAACGTATCGCGGGCCGCGGTGCCGCCGCCGTTGGTGTTGCCGGGGGCGAAAACGCCGCCGTTGGCGCCGCCCGGTTCGGAGGAGCCGAAATCGACCAAGCGCGCCCAAGCGCCGCCGGTGTTGTCGAGGACGGTCGCCCAGCCTTCGAGGGTGACGGCGCCGCGTCCGCCCTTGGCCAGTCCGTGATTGGAAAGCAAGCCCGCGGGCAGCGCGACGTAGGCCTGGCTGTTGGGCGAGCCGCCGTCGAGCGTGATCGCGCCGTCGCCCCACGTGAAGCCCTCTCCATGCACCCGGCCGGCCGCGCCGCTGACGCTGTCGGCCACGGTGCGCCCGGTGGTTTCGGCAAAAGAATAACGCTGCGCCAGCCGCGGCACGGGCACGCTGGAGGCTTGCGTGGGGTTGCTGCCGGAGGCGACTTCGGCGCCATCGCCGCTGCCGTCGCCATCGGTATCGCGGAGCAGGGGATTGGTGCCGGTATGGGTGGCATCGACGAAGGTGCCGGTGTTGGTTTCCACGCCATCCGGCAGGCCGTCGTGATCGGTATCGGGCCGCAGCGGATGGGTGCCGGTATCAGTGGCGGAGACCCAGACGCCGGTGCCGGTTTCGATGCGGTCATTGAGGCCGTCGCCATCGGTGTCGGCCAGGTTGGGATTGGTGCCGCGCTGGTATTCCTGCAGGTTGCTCAGGCCGTCCCCGTCGGGATCGCCCGCGGGATCATCCACGCCGTGTTGCGCTTCCCAACTGTCGGGCATGCCGTCGCCGTCCGCGTCCTCCGGCAACTCGTCGGGGCCGGAGGCGAAACTGGCGGTGACGTTCTCCTGCGCGAACGCCACATCGTAAATGCGGAATTCGTTGATGCGCCCGTTGTAATCGGCGTCGCCCCAACCCACGGCGGCGCCGAGGTAAAGAAACGGCAGCGACACGTCGGAGAGGAAATGAGTGAGTCCGGATTCGCCATCGAGTTCGCCGTTTTTATACACGGAGATGAGGCCGTTCGCGGCGTCGAAGACGACCACCAAATGAATTTCGGCGCCGGTTTCGCTGTAAGTCAGCGTCGTGTGGTGGGCGCTGGCCACGTTGTCATTGAGGCTCTCGGCTTTGCCCAGGCCGGAGCCGTCCCCTTTCACCGGCGTGAATTCCAGGCTTTCGACGGCGGCGCCGCCGGAGGGCTCGCCGAAGTAAAACAGTTTCGACCAATTCTGGACGGCGGTGGTGGTGAACCAGACCTCAAACGTCACGGCCTCGTAGCCATTGATGTCGAAGCCCACGGTGTCGGGCAGCGAGGCGTAATTGGTGCGGGCGCCGCCGCCGGGTAGGATGAGCTGCCCGCCTTCGACGCGGGCATTGCCTAACAAAGTGGCATCGGCGTCGCCGACCGCATCCGTGCCGTCGGTGGTGAATGAGTAGCGATGCGTGGGGGTGAGAGCCGAGGTCTCAAGCGTGAGGCCGACGGCCAGCAATGGGAAGGTCAGAACGAGGGTGCGAGCGGATACGGTTCGCGCGCGACGGAGCGACGGGGTTGTCATGGCGGGATTTGGTGGATGGTTTGGCGCGGCGGGGAGGGGGGCCGCCGCGAATGGAATGATTATGCCATGAACGAGCTCCCGGAGCTATGCACAAAAACCCCAAATCAGGAGATGTTTTTCCCAATCGGGGGAGAGAGAAGCGCCTTGTTCCTTTGCGGAAACGGGTCATGCTGATGAAGGTATGGCAAAAATTCATCGCCGCGGCACGGTCGAAAACCGCGCCCTGCCAGCGGTGCTTGCCTTGCAGGATGACCCGGCAACCGATGTTCCCGACAACCCATTGGAGCGTGCTCGCCGAGGCGACGCTGGAAGGTGGCGCCTCCGGCCGGGAGGCGCTGGCGGACTTGTGCCGGCGTTATCGTCCGGTGATCCTGAGCCACGTGCGGCGGCGCGGGTTCACCCGGGAGGAGGCGGAGGACGTGACGCAGGAGTTTTTTCTCGCCTTGTTGCGCTCGCGGGCCTGGCAGCGCGCGGAGCAGGCGCGGGGCCGGTTCCGCACGTTTTTGCTGGGCATGCTGGAGCACGTCATCGGTCACCGATGGGAAAAAGAACGGGCCTTGAAGCGCGGGGGAGGCCAGGAAACGCTGAGCCTCGACAAATTGCTGGAGGAGGGGAGAGAGCTGCCGGGCAGCGACGGGGAAACCGCCCGCCATTTCGACCGGCAATGGGCCGTGTGCATGGTGGAGCAGGCGCTGGCGGGAGTGGCGTCGCGCTGGGCCGCGCAAGACCGGGAGGAGGAGTTCCGCGTCTTGCAGCAATACCTGCCCGGCGGCGCGCATCCGGCGACTTACGAGGCCGCCGGCGCGGCGTTGGGCTTGTCGCAACCCGCGCTCAAGTCCGCCATCTGGCGGCTGCGGCAGGCCTTTCGCGCCGAGTTGCGCCAAGCGGTGGCCCGCACGGTGGAGGCGCCGCATGAGGTCGATGCCGAGCTGCGCCATCTGCACCGGGCGCTGGAGCCGTGAGCCGCCTCTTCGCGGAGCTCCCGCAGATTCGCCGCAACTTCGAGCCCGGAAATCGGAAAACCATTGCATGACCGCCCTTGTCGCCTGCCCCCGCTGCCACGCCCGCTACGACCCGGCGCGCGGCGGCGGCCTGTGCCCGGCCTGCGCGCTGGCTTCGGCCTTCGGGCCGGAGGATCCGGCCGATCTGATGGGGCCGACAGCTCCGACCGATGTTCCCGCGGCGGCCGCCCTCTTCGCCGGCCATGAAATCCTCGGCGAGATCGCCCGCGGCGGCATGGGCGTGGTGTATCGCGCGCGGCAATTCCAGCCGCCGCGCGAGGTGGCGCTCAAGTGCCTGACCGGTCTGGCGCTGGGGCGCGCGGGGTGGCGCGAGCGTTTTCATCTTGAAGCGCGCGCCCTGGCCGCGCTGGAGCACCCGTCCATTCTGCCCATCTACCAGTTCGGCGAAGAGGACGGCGTGCCGTATTTCACCATGAAGCTCGCGGGCGGCGGGACGTTGGGAGATCGCCTCACGGCGTATCGCGGGAACTGGAAGGAGATCGCGGCGTTGATGCGCGTCATCGCCGGGACGGTGCAATTCGCCCACGACCACGGCGTGCTGCACCGCGATCTCAAGCCGGGCAACCTGCTCTTCGATGAGGCGGGGCGTGTGCTGGTGGCGGACTTCGGTCTCGCGCAATCACAGTCGCCGGAGGCGGAAGAGTGCGCGGACGGCCGGGTGGTTTCCTTCGCCGGCACGCCGGCTTATCTGCCGCCCGAGGTCAAGCGCGGTGAGGCTTTCACGGCGGCGGGCGATGTCTGGAGCTTGGGCGCGGTGTTTTACGAATTGCTCGCCCAGCAGCCCTACGCCCGGGCCGAGGATGTTGTGCCCGTCACCGTCTGGCCGGTGGCCGCGCCACGCGACCTGGTGGCCATCGGGCAAAAGGCGCTCGCGCCGGAGCTCGCGCTTCGTTACCGCGCCGCGCGCGACTTCGCCGACGATCTCCGGCGGTGGGAGGAAAACCGGCCCGTCACCGCGCGGCCCGCTTCGCCGCTGCGGCGCGTGGCGTATTGGGCGCGGCGTCATGTCGCGCTCGCCGCCAGCAGTGTGGTGGTGTTAGGCGCATTGACCGCGTTCCTTCTCATGCAATGGCGCACGCAACGCCATTTGCGCCACGCGCTGGGCCAATCCCTGCTGCACGAGGCGAGTCACCTTCGCGCGCTCGACCGGCCGGAGCGTGTGCTGGAGCTGCTGCGCCGCGCCGCGCCGTTGTTGCCGCCGGAAGCCGGCGCGGCCTGGCGCACGGAGGCGGCGGCGGTGCTGGCCCTGCCCACGTGGAAGGAAACGCGCCGCTGGTCCGTGCCCAATGTGGAACTCGGCGGCCGCGAGGCGTTTTCGCCGGAGCTGGATCACTACGTGGTCGCCGATCCCGGCGGCGCGTATCGCGTCTTCGATACCTCCACCGGCCGCGAGGCGCGCCATCATCAGGCCGGCAGCGCGTCGGGAGCCTCGCAATTCAGCGTGGAGACCGGCGCGCGGCGGCTCGTTTCCTGGCATGACGACGGGCTGGTGGAAATCGCGGGTCCGCCGGCGCCTTGGCGCTTTCAGGCCACCTCGTGGTCGGAGCGCATGGAACCCGCGCTCCATCCCGACGGCCGGTCGTTTCTGCATGTGAACCCGGACTCCGGCGCCTGGCTCGGCACGCCGGAGCAACCCGAAGGCCACGCCGTGGCGCCCGCGCCCGTGGCGAGGCGTCCGCTGGCGCTCGACCCGGCGGGAGCGCGCGCCTTGCTGTGGCAGGGCGACCCGCCGCGCGCGGGCCTGTGGTCGGTGGCGGAAGCCCGCGAGTTGATACCGCTGCCGGGAACTCCCGCCGGGTCCTCGCGCGCCGCGTGGTCGCCGGACGGTCATCGGCTGGCGATCGGTTCGGCCGCGGCGCCTTACGGCGTGCAGATTTTCGACACGCGCGACGGCCGGCTGCGGCATGAGTGGTTCGACCATCAATTGCCAGTGACGTCGCTGGCGTGGCACCCCGATGGTGAGGCGCTCTTCACTCTGTCCGGCGATGCGCGCCTGGTGTGGCGTTCGCTGGCCCCCGGCGGCTTCCGTCTGGTCCGCACCGCCGGCGAGCGCGCGCTGACCGCCGCCACCGACGGCCGGCGCCTCGGGTTCAGCCCGGCCAATGGCTGGCTGGGACTGGCGGAACTGACGCCTAGCGCCGTCTATCGTGTGTGGCCGGAAAGCGAAAGCGTGCCCGATCCGGCGCCGGCCTATCGGAGCGCGTTATCGGCAGACGCCGCCTGGCTCGCCATCGCCGGTCCCCGCTCCCTGCGCCTCTGGGACGTGGCCGCGCGCCGCGAAACGGCCCGCTGGGCCTGGCCCGGTCCGGCCAGTTGGGCCGAGGCTTATTTTCTTGGCGACGATCTGTATATCGGCGCGCTGGGGGAGGGCTCGGACCAGCCGCGACAAGGCTTGTGGAAGACCAGCGTGGAGGCCTTGCGCCGGGGCGGGACGCCCGTCCGCGTGGGCGGACCGGATGCCACTTTGTTAGGCACGTCGCCGGACCAACCCGGCCTCGTTGTCGCCGAAGCCCGGGAGAAGGCCCGCGCTGTCTGGCTCTGGCCCGACGCCGATCCGGCGCGGGCGCGGCGGCTGGCCGGCGACTTTCCCCTCATCGGCTACCGCCTGCTGCACGGCGGCCGCTGGGGGTTCACCTCGCACTGGAGCGAGCCGGACATCTGGCTCTGGAATCCGGCCACCGGCGAGCGAGCGCAATCCCTCGGCCTCCCCGAGCCCGCCGCCGGCGAGCCGAGTCCGGATGGCCGCTGGCTCTTCACCGGCACCGCGTCCGAGTGCGCCGTGTGGGACACCGCCACGTGGCAGCGCGCCGCCACCTGGCCCGCCGCGCCCGGCCTGCGCGATACCTTCCTCGCGGCCTTTTCCCCCGATAGCCGCTGGCTCGCCCTCGGCCTGCCCAATGGCCTCATCGAACTGCGTGCTGTGCCCGACGGCGCGCTCTGGCTCACCCTCACGCCACCCGGCCCGTGCCGCCTCAGCCAGATCCTCTTTCACCCCCAAGGCGACCGCCTCTTCGTCCTCCTCAGCGAAGGCCGCGTCGCGGAATGGCATCTCGCCGAGTTGCGCCGCGCGCTGGAGAAACTCGGCGCGCCGGAGTGAGGGGGAGCCCTGTTGAGAAGGATACTTCAAAGCCCCCTTTTTCCATTCTTCACAAGCTCTTCACTTTCAGAATGGGCGCATTGCGCACCATGACCTGTGAGCCGCTTTCCACCGATTTCGTGCTCATAACACCTGCCGCAATACCCCTCGGCACCGTGGCGACAATGCCTGATTCGCCCGGCTTGCCTTCCCGCGCGCCCTCCTCTAAAAGCTCAGGATGGAAAATCTCTGGAATGATGACGAGGCGCGGACCTGGGCCGCGCAAGGCGATCTCGGGCTGCGGGTCTATACCTCGCGGCTGCTGGGACGTGAACCGAAGCTGGTGCTCCATGGCGGCGGCAATACCTCGGTGAAGGCGCGCGAAGCGGATTTTTTCGGGCACGAGCAGGACATCATTTACATCAAGGGCAGCGGCTGGGATCTGGCGACCATCGAGGCGGCGGGCTTCTCCCCCACGCGCATGGAGCCGCTGCTGCGGCTGGCGAAATTCGAGACGCTGCCTGACTCCGACATGGTGACGCAACTCCGCGCGGCGATGACCGACCCGCACGCGCCGACGCCCAGCATCGAAGCCATCCTCCACGCGGTGCTGCCCGCGAAATTTGTCGATCACACCCACGCCAACGCCGTGGTCGCGCTGACCAACAACCCGCGCGGCGCGGAGTTCGTGCAAAACATCTGGGATGACCGCGTGCTGGTCGTGCCTTACATCATGCCGGGCTTCGTGCTCGCCAAGGCGGTGGCGGATTTGCTCGCGGAAAAGAGCCTCGATGGTGTGGAAGGCCTCATCCTCATGCACCACGGCATCTTCACCTGGGGCGACACCGCCAAGGAAAGCTACGACCGCATGATCAAGCTCGTCAGCGAAGCCGAAGCCGCCGCGCCCGCCACCGCGCCCGCGACCGGAGAGGCGCAGGAAGACTGGCTCGGTCTGGCCGAACTGCGCCAAGCCGTCTCTCAGGCCAAAGGCGCGCCCGTGCTGGCCAAACTCGATGCTTCGCCCGAGGCGGTCGGATTCTCCACTTTGCCTGACATGGCGTCCGTCGCCACCCGCGGCCCGCTCACGCCCGACCACAGCATCCGCACCAAACGCATCCCGGCGGTCATCGGCGAAGACATCGCCGCGTCCGTGCAAGCCTACGCCGAAGCCTACGCGGCCTATTTCCAAAAACACGCCACGTCGGAGCAAACCCAACTTCATCCCGCGCCGAACTGGGCCGTGTGGCCGGGTCGCGGGATCGTCTCCTTCGGGGACACCGTGAAAGACGCGGCCATCGTCGCCGACATCGCCAGCCACACCGCCGCCACCATCCAGATCGCGGAGACGCTGGGCGGCTGGACCGCGCTGCCCGAGGCCGACATTTTCGCCATCGAGTATTGGGAACTGGAGCAGGCCAAACTCCGCAAGGGGTCCGGCGCGAAACCCGCGCTGCAAGGCAAGGTTGCGCTCGTCTCCGGCGCGGCGGCGGGCATCGGTCGCGCCATCGGCCAGGTGCTGCACGAGCATGGCGCGGCGGTGGTCGCGCTCGACATCAATCCCGAAGTGGCCGAAGCCTTCACCGGCCCGGACCAGGTCGGTCTCGTCGTCGATCTCACCAATCAGGACGCCGTCAAAGCCGCGATCGCCGAGACCGTGCGGCGCTTCGGCGGCTTGGACATCCTCGTCAGCAACGCGGGCATCTTCACCGCCGGGGCCAACATCGAGGATCTCGACGATGCCAATTGGTCGCGCTCGCTCCTGCTCAACCTCACCAGCCACGAGCAATTGCTCAAACACTGCATCCCGTTCCTGAAAAAGGGGATCGACCCCACGGCGATCTTCGTCGGCAGCCGCAACGTGCGCGCGCCGGGCGCGGGCGCGGCCAGCTACTCGTGCGCCAAGGCCGGTGTGACCCAGCTTACCCGCGTCGCCGCGCTCGAACTCGCGCCCCACAACGTCCGCGTCAACATCATCCACCCCGACGCCGTCTTCGACACCAAACTCTGGACGCCGGAAGCCTTGCAGCGCAGCGCCGAGCGCTACGGCCTGACCGTCGAGCAATACAAAAAGCGCAACCTCATGAAGTGCGAGATCACCAGCCGCGACATCGGCCTCATGGTCGCCGCCATGGCCGGCCCCGCCTTCGCCAAGACCACCGGCGCGCAAATCCCCGTCGATGGCGGGAATGACCGGACGATTTAAGCGTCGTCATGAACGACCCACACGGGCCCGGATGGTCTTTGTCACCAGCCGGGCCCATTTTTGTGTTTACTGCGCCATTCCCCGCTTATATCATCAGCTGGTCGTTGATATGCACAGCTTCAATTCCTCTTCCTTTCTTCCTCGTCTGTGGCGGCTCTGGCTCCTGCTGATGGGCCTGATTTCCCCGCTGTCGGCACAGCAATTCGGAGACTTCACCTATTCCAGCAGTGATTCGACCACCGTCATCACTCGATACACGGGGTCAGCCGCGGCGGTGGAGATTCCCAGCGAAATCGCAGGGCTGCCCGTCAGAGGGATCGCCGATGAGGCATTTCAGAGCAATACCACCTTGGTCAGCATTACCATTCCGCCCAGTGTCGATTTTATCGGGAAATTCGCGTTTGCCGGCTGCACGAGCCTGACCGGCGTCGCCATTCCCAATGCGGTCAGGACCATCTCGGAATCTTCATTCGCTGGCTGCACCAGCTTGGGCGTGGTGATCATTCCCGACAACGTGGAACAAATCAGGCCCTCCGCGTTCGCAGGCTGCACGAACTTGGCCAGCGTCACCATTTCCAACCGTGTTAGATACATCGAGAACTCCATCTTCGCTGGTTGCGCTAGCCTTGTGGAGATCGTCATTCCCGGCAGTATCCAAAGCATTACAGCCTCCGCATTCGCCGGCTGCACCAGCTTGAGCCAAGTAACCTTCCGGGGAAGTGTGCAGACAATCCTCCAGTCCGCTTTTTCCGGCTGCACCAGCCTCACCACGGCGCTCTTTTTAGGAGATGCCCCCACTTATATGGAGGCTAATGTTTTTTCCAACACCGCCGACGGATTCACGATTCTCTACTATGAAGGGAGTCAAGGATTCACTTCCCCATCCTGGCAGGGCTATCCGGCCACAGCGTTGGTCCGTCTGCAGGAGGGGACTTCTATTATCGCCAGGAAGGCGATGCCATCACCATCACTGGTTATGCTGGCACCGGAGGGACCGCCGCCATTCCCGACACCATTGACGGACTGCCGGTCCGCAAAATCGACGACCGCGCCTTCCATGACAACACCACGCTGACCGGCCTGGTCATTCCTGAAAGTATCACCACCATCGGAGCCGAGGCGTTTTTTCGTTGCTCCGGCCTGACCAGTCTCTTCATTCCGGACAACGTGACTTCCATCGGAATGTCCGCTTTTGCCAACTGCACGAGCTTGGCCACAGTGTCGTTGGGGAACGGTATCACGGCCATTGCACAGACTGCTTTTACGGGCTGTGACCGCTTGGCCGGTCTGGAGATTCCCGACAGCGTCACCTCAATTGGAATCGGTGCTTTCATGCAGTGCAAGAGCTTGGCCAGGGTAGGCATTCCGGGCAGCGTGACTTCAATCTGGCCAGTGGCCTTCTATGAATGCACGAAGCTGGGCTTCGCCGTTTTTGAAGGAGATGCCCCCTTCTTTTATGACTCCTCGGTTTTTTCGGGTTACTCGGCTGCCTCTGCTGATTTCACCATCTACTATCGCGAAGGCCGAAGCGGCTTCACCACTCCGACGTGGCAGGACTATCCCACGATGGCGCTGGGCGCGCGGCCCGCGCTGGAAGAATGGCGCCTACAACATTTCGGAGAAGGGGCGGCCAACAGTGCCGCCGCCGCCGATGCCGCCGATCCCGATGGCGACGGCTTTTCCAATGTGGAGGAATTCGCGGCGGGCACTCACCCGAAAAATGCGGCCAGCGT
>CAZQUC010000052.1:8917-15296 GCA_964596095.1 uncultured Enterobacteriaceae bacterium | reverse complement strand
CCGCGGTTACTCCGCTTTGTTGAGTTCGTCGATCAATTCGCGCAGGCGGCCGAAGCTGCGGCGGGTGGCGTGGAAGAGCAGCCGTGGCATGGCTTCGAGTTCCGGCTCGGACGCCTCCTCGGGCAAGGCGTCGCCCTGGCGGAAGTCGCCATCGGCGAGGAGATCGCGGAAGTCGCGGTTGAGCGTGGCAAGCTTGCCCGCGCTCAACGGCCGGGTGAGGCGGATGACGAGTTCCTGGCCGACATAGCGGTAGGAGTGGAACACGCGGTAGAAGCGCACGATTTCATCGACGGCTTCGTTGACGTTGTCGGTGATGAGAAAGAGCGAGAGGTCTTCCGGGGAGATGAGGCCCCGGTCCAGCAGCTCCTCACGGATGAAATCCAGCCACCGCCGCCAGTAGTTGCCGCCGGGCTTGTCCACCATCACGATGGGCAGGACGGACGCCTTGCCGGTCTGGATGAGGGTCAGCGCCTCGAAGAGTTCATCCATGGTGCCGAACCCACCGGGGAAGAGCGCGTAGGCTTCGGCCTCCTTCACGAAGCTGAGCTTGCGGGTGAAGAAATAGTTGAATGAAATCAGCTTGGGATCTTTCTGGATCGTCTCGTTCGCGTCCTGCTCGAAGGGCAGCTTGATGTTGAGGCCGAAGCTCTCCTGGCGGCCCGCGCCCTTCTGCGCCGCGCCCATGATGCCGTCGCCCGCTCCCGTGATGACCATGAAGCCCTCGGCGACGATCTTCTTGGCGAAGGCCTCGGCGATTTGCGCTTCGGGCTGATCGTAGGCCGTGCGGGCGGAGCCGAAGATCACGCACTTCCGCTGTTGGGCAAACGGCGCGAACGTCCGCGCGGCCAGCCGCATTTCGCGCACCGCGCGGTTGATGAGCTTGAGGTCGCCAATTGTCGGCAGATCCGCCCCCAGCTTGAGCGCGGTGATGACGAGTTCCTCGACCAACGGCTGATGCTGCGTGATGCCGGCCGCGGTCACGAGTTCGTGGAGTTTGGCGTCGAGGGCCGCGTCGCCGGTGGTGCTGCGCCGCTGCGAAAAATAAGGCAGCGCGCCGCCGGTGAAGTCGCGGCCGGGAGATTTGCGTCGGTTGGACATAATCGGGTTCGGGGAAGTTTCAGGTTGAAGGGAAATCACGCAACACCACCGCCGAGCGCCTCGCGCAGCGGGTCGCTGTCGGTGGCGGAGAGGCCGAGATGCAGATGCCGGCGCCAACCTTCGGCATGGGTGAAGCGGCCGCTCATCCGGCCGACGGCGAGTGACATGTCGATCATGGTCTGGAGGTAGCTGTTCATGCCCTGGGTGGAGGCGAGCCATCCTTGCTGGCTGCGGTGGGCGACGAGCGCGGCGAGTTTGGTTTCCTGCACGGGCGTGGTCTCCACGTAAAGCGAGGGCGTGATCTCTTCGCCCAGCGGCCCGCGCAGCCCGTGCGGCATCGCGTGATACACCGCCACATCGCCGGGCGCGCCCGGACGCGGGGGCTCGGAGGTGAAATTGGGAATGTTCTTGGCGAAGGCCGCCGTCACCGCGAGGCGCGAGGCATTCATGTGGTCCTCCATGTAATCCTGCGGCGAATGCGTGAGCACGATGGCCGGATTAACCTCGCGGACCACCGCCACCACCTGGCGCAGCAAGGGCACGCGATAGATGATCTCCAAATCGTGCGTGATCGGCGGATGAAAGCGCGCGCCCAGCAGGTGGGCCGCCTCCTGGGCTTCCGCCAGCCGCGCGCGCGCGGTGGCGTCCGCATCCCACTCCAGGCTGCCGCAATTGCCGGAGGAGAGGTTGAAATAATGGATCTCCCAGCCCACCTCCCGCAGCCGCAACAGCGTGCCGGCCATGACGTATTCGATGTCATCCGGGTGGGCGGCGAGGGCGAGGGCGCGCGGTGGAGTCATGGTGGTGGTGGTGAGATAATAGGATAGTAGGATAATGAGATAATGAGATAATGAGATAATGAGTGCGGCGAAGAGATGGGGCTTTGGGTTTGAGCGGATCAATATCCGTGTTATCCGCGAAATCCGCGGTTTTCATTCCCCTTTTTCGTGTTTATGGCGCGGCGAGGCGCAGGCGGAAATAGAGGGGAGAGGCGAGGGCGGCGGGGGCGATTGCTTGCCACTGTTGCGCGTTGCTGGTGTAGCCGGTGGTTTCGATCGTCAGCCAGGCGGCCAAGGCTTCGCCGGAGAGCCAGGTCTGCAAGTCGGTGGAGACTTCGGGGATGATGATCACGTCGTCCGCGCCGAGGCGTTCGGTCCAGTGGTAGGAAAACGCTCCCGCGTCGCCGGATGGCTCCGGCGGGGTGACCAGCGCGTAAGTTGTCAGATCGGGGAAGGTCGCGCGAGGCAGCGTGTCGTCCCGGCCGGGATCACCGCCCGGCGCGAGGCTGGGCCGCCAATGCGCCGGGTCCGCGGGATCGGGCCGGGTGGCGGGGCGGCGCAGGACGAGGCTGCAGCCGCCACCATCGGCCGCCTCGGGCCAAGGCGCGCGATCGCTGTAGGCGAAGTCGAAGATCACCGAGCCATCGGCGGCCAGCAGCGCGAGGCGTTCGCCGCTGTTGGAGAGTTGGGTATCGTTGGCGAACGGGCCGACCACCAGCGCCTCCGCCGGGAGTGTCGCACCGAACCGCGCCGCGAAGGCCGCGGGGTTTTTGGCAATGATGAGCCGTTGGCCGGGCGCGAGTTGAAGGCCGGCGTCGAACGTGAAGTCGATGCCCTCGGCAAAGCGCGCGCCGGTCAGATCGATGACGCGGCCGCCCACGTTCAGGAGTTCGAGATACTCTTCCTCCTCGTTGGTTTCCGGGTGATAGAATATCCGGCTGAGCACGAGATTGGCCGCGCCGGCGGGTTCGATGGCTCCGGTATTGGTGATGGTGAGGGACGCCGTGCCCACGGTTTCTCCGAGCGGATTCTGCGCGGTGAGCGTGATGGCGTTGGCGCCGAGCGCGAGCGGCAGGGTGAGCTGCCAGCGCAGCGTGGCGGTGGTGAGACCGGTCCACGTGAAAGCGACCGGCTCAGGCGGCCGGCCATTCACGGAAGCAAGCACGCGCCAAATCTCGACACCGCCCCGGCCTTCGAGCGTCACCACCGGCGCGCCGACGGCGAAGTCCGCTCCCTCTTGCGTAGTGATGGCGAAGGGCGCGGCGGGAAACGGCGCGCCCGCGTTGGTGCGGGCGATCTGTTGCAGGGCATACGCGCGGCGGTTGCGGATCCAGTTTTTGACATGGGTCACGTAATTGACCGCCGGGGAGCCGGCCGAGGTTTTGCCAGCGAGCGCGCAGTAATGCTCGATCCACGAATCGAGGTAATCGTTGGAAAACGCGGTCTGGCACAGCTCATAGAGATGCCGGCCGTAACGCTGCTTGTTGGCGGAGAGCGCGATGATCTTGTTCAGGCTGGCGTCGTTGAGGCCGAAAAGGCTGGAGGTGGGCGCAGGGTAAAACGCGTGATCGGCATCCCAGGGGAAGAACAGCACGCGGCCATCCGAGGGACGGGCGTAGAGCTGGATGTTATGCGGCAGGCCGTTGTTGTAAAAATCGTAAACCCCGCAGAGCGCGACCAGCGCGAAGGAGCGCATCCATTGGTCCACATCCATCGACGCCTCGGCGGCTTCCTGGAGCGCGGCGCCGGAGCGGATGAGGGTCGCGCCCAACGCCATGAGTGGCGAGAAATCATCGCGCTCGGCGTGGTTTTGCACGAGGTAATTGAAGCGATACGCTTCTTTTTGATGCGGATCGGCGGTGTAGCCCAGCGGCCGGATGTCCACGCCGAGCACGGCATTGTAGGCCTGCTTCGGACCATCGGGGCGGCCGTTGGTGGTGGCGGTCGGGTAATAGACGAGTTCCTGTTTGAAGAGCAGCCCCTCGTCGCCGTTGGGGAAGGCTTCTTCCAGCCAATCGTTGCTGAACCGTGAGAGTTTGAGCTGCGCGCGGCGGTTGGGCTCGTTGGCGCGGGGCGTCTGGAAATACGCGACATCGTCGTAGCTCGCCGGGATCCCACCCGCACGATTGGACATGAGCTGGAAGAGCATCTCATTGACCGTCGGCCCGTAGCCCGAGTCCAGCCACCCGGAGCCATCGCCGCGTGGCGCGCGGAAGGTGCCATCGACGGAAAGGGTCCGGTGCACGCCGCGGAACGGGCGGTCGGCGGGAAAACGGATGTTCCATCCCGTGTGCGGCCCGTTGCGGCCGTAGGGCGAGGCGCGCAGGCGGACGCCGGCATCATACCAGACCTCGCGGTCGTTGTAGATGACCGTCGCGCCCCAGCGGAAATCGCTCGCGGTGGCGAGCGGATCGTGCAGGGCATTGGCGTCGGCAGCGGTCATGATGAGCCGCAGCTTGTTCTTCAACGCCACGCCGCTGACGCCGTCATCGCCCGTGCGGTAAAGCGCGCGCGAGGCTTCACCGGCAGCCGGAGCCGTGGCGGTCGCGCCCGTCGTGTCGGTGAGGGTCACGTAAAATTGCACGATCCGATTCGCGGGCTGGCCGGAAATTTGTCCCTGCCATTCGCCCGCGTCGCTGGTCATGGCCACGGTTTGCCACGCGGCGGTGTTGACGCGGTAATGCAGCGTCGCCGACGCCACGCCATCGGCATCGACGGCGGTCAAGCGCACGGTCACCGGCATGGAGGCCGCGGGCACGAGCGGCTCGTGGCGCAGGCCGTCCCAGGCGGGGCCGGGATTGGCCACCCGCGTGCTGTTGGGCAAGCCGGGCGTGCCGGCGCGCGCGGGTTGCGGCAGGATGGTCGTGCGGATGGCGCGGCCGAGATACAGGCGCGAGTTGAGTTGCGGCGAGCCGGTGAGCCACTTCGCGCGGAAGCTGATGGTGTAGGTCTTGAGGTCGTTGAGCACGTGCCCGCCGGCGAGTGTGGTCGTGACCGTGTTGATGGTGTGCTCCAGCGCGCCGTCGGCCACCAGCCGCAACACGCGACCTGCTCCGTCGGGGTCGGCTTCCACGCGGCTCAGGCGGTGCGTGCCCAGGCAGCGCCAGTGTTGCGGCGTCGCGCCTACGGCGTCGGCTTCAAAGGTGCCATTCTGGATCAGTTCCGTGTCGTTTTCCACCACGCTCACGTCGTCGATGAGGCACTCGCCCGCGTCGAGCAGGCCGAGGAGAAACTCATGCCAATTCGTCGGGTAATTCGTGCCGGTGGGGTTTGCGCCCGGCCGCCGCGCGCTGACCGCCGTGCTGGAGGTCGAGGTCGTGCGGTCCACGGTGTAGGTGACCGTGCGCCATCCCGCCGCGCCCAGCTTGCCGGATTCGTCGCTGGCCCGCCAGGATTCCGGCGCGCGGCCCGGCGCGGCGGGGTGGAGGCGCTCCAGCGACGAGCCGCCGCCATCCGCCGCCCCCGGCCAGCGGCCGCCATCGACATACGTCACCTCGTCGATGATCGTGTCCCCCGCGTCGCGTAACCGCACGCGGTCGGAGCGGTTCGAGAGTGAGCCGCTGAACTGCGTGCCCTCGACGACCAGAAACCCTCCCGGCGCAAGCGTCGTGCCGGATGGAAACGCGTAATCGACGCCCCCGCTCAACCGCCAGCCCGCCAGGTCCACGGCATCCGCGCCGGGATTGTGCAACTCGATGAACTCGTCGGGATTCGCCGCGTAAGCCACCGGCGGGTCGGCACCGGGATCGGGGTAAGTCGGCCGCGCGTGGTAGAGGATCTCATTGATGACCACGGCGGGCGTCACCAGCGGCGAGGGAAAGGGCGCGGGGGGGGCCATGAGCGGCGCGCCGGGGAAATTCTCCGCGCCGGGCGTGCCGCCCGCTTCCGCGCTCGGCGACCACGAGGCACCCGGTTCGCTTGGCGCGTGCGGGTTCCGTTTCGCCAGCGTCGGCCCGCCGCCATCGGGCGCGGCCGGCCACTCGCCGCTGCGGTCATAGGTCACGCGGTCCATCATCCGGCCCCAGCGTTCGTGCAGGCGGATTTCCTCGCCCGCGTTGTCCAGCCGTCCGCTGAACGGCCCCAAGGCACCGGCCGGCTGACCCTCGACCGCGGAGATCACGACATACGCGCCGGGTTCGACCACCGTGCCTTCGGGGAAGGTGAAGTCGATCCCCCCGCGCAACGACCAACCGCCCATGTCGATCCGCATCCCCATCTGGTTGTGCAGTTCGATCCATTCCGGCGCGGCGTCCGCAGGGTGGTAATGGATCTCATTGAAAGTGACGATGCAGTCCGGCGCGGCGGCGGCGTCCGGCGCGGACCACCAGGTCAGCAGACAACCGACCGCGGCGGCGGCAAGTCTTGAGGGGAATGTCACGGGCAATTGGGGGTTGGGGGTGAAGCCTGCGAGCTTAGCCATCGCGTGCGCTTCGTGCAAGGTTGGCTCGTAGCGGGGGCGTCCCGCCCACCGCAATGCGGTCGCCCGGCAGAGAACGGGCGCG
>CAZQUC010000052.1:0-8907 GCA_964596095.1 uncultured Enterobacteriaceae bacterium | reverse complement strand
GGCGGAGTGTGCCATTTTGGAGGGACGCGCGGGTGCGCCGGGTCACGCGTTCAGCGGTGGGCGGGACGCCCCCGCCACGAGGGCGCCCTCATCAACCGGCTGTCGTTGCAGCTTCCGCCGCACGCGCTCCAGCCCGAGGTAAATGACGGGCGTGATGTAGAGCGTCAGCAGTTGCGAGAAGAGGAGCCCGCCAACCACGGCGAGGCCCAACGAGCGACGCGCGTCGGCGCCAGCGCCGATGCCGAGGGCGATGGGCAGCGCGCCCATGATGGCGGCCAGCGTCGTCATCATGATGGGACGGAACCGTGTGTGCGCCGCCTCGCGGATCGATTCGAAAGGCGACTTGTTTTCCTTGCGCTCGGCTTCGAGGGCGAAGTCGATCATCATGATGGCGTTCTTTTTCACAATGCCGATGAGCATGAGGATGCCGACGAAGCCATACACGCTCAGTTCCTCGCCAAAGAGCAGCAGCGTGAAGAGCGCGCCCACGCCCGCCGCCGGCAGGCCGGAGAGGATGGTCAGCGGGTGGATGAAGCTTTCATACAAAATGCCGAGCACGAGGTAGATGACGAGCAAGGCCATGATGAGCAGCACCGTCATGTGGCCGAGCGATTGCTGGAACGCCTGCGCGTCGCCTTGGAAGCCGGTGAGCACGTCCGCGGGCAGCAGTTCCGACGCCGCTTGCTCGACTTGGCGCACGGCGTCACCGAGAGAAACGCCGGGCGCGAGATTGAAGGACAGCGTAACCGAGGGCAACTGGCCGGAGTGATTGACGGTGAGCGGCCCGCTGGTGCGGGAAATTTCCGCGAAGGCCTCCAGCGGCACCAGCGCGCCGGAAGTGGAGCGCAGGTAGATTTTCGTCAGCTCGTTCGGCTCCTGCTGGAAGCGTGGTTTGACATCGAGGATCACGTCATACTCGTCGGCCGACGTGTAAATGGTGGAGACTCTGCGCGTGCCGAAGGCGTCGTAGAGCGAGTTGTCGATCTGCTCCGCGCTGATGCCGAGGGTGGCGGCCTTGTCGCGGTCCACCTTGACGAAGACCTGCGGGCTGGTGAGCTGAAGGTCGGTGGTCACGTCGGTGAGGGACGGCAGCTCGCGCAGCCGCGCTTCCATTTGCGGGCCGAGTTCCTTGAGTTGGTCGAGATCGACGGCGGAGAGGGTGAACTGGTATTGGCTCTTGGCGGCGCGGCCGCCGATGCGGATGAGGGGCGGCACCTGCGCGAAGACGCGGATGCCGGGCACCTGCGCGAGTTGCGGGCGCAATTGCTCCAGGATTTCCTGCGCGGACGGCCGCTCGGCGCGCGGTTTCAACCGGATGTTGAGCCGCGCGTTGTTGGCCGTGTTGTTGGGGCCGCCGGAGCCGACGTTGGAGGTGAAATTCGCGATGTAGGGATTGGCGAGGAGGATAGTGCAAAGCGCCTGCTGGTGCTCGACCATCGCCTCAAAGGAGATGTCCTGCGCGGCTTCGGTGTTGACCTGGATTTGCCCGATGTCCTCGGTGGGGATGAATCCTTTCGGCAGGAGCGTGAAGCCCCAGGCCGTCGCGGCGAGGGTCGCGGCCGTGGCCAGCCACATCGTTTTCGGATGGCGCAATACCACGTCGAGCGAACGCGCGTAGCCGCGGTTCATGAGGTCCAGCCCCCATTCGATCGGACGGAAAAGCCAACGGCCGCGGGACGGGCGGCTGTCCTTCCCATTGGCTTGGTGCCGCAAAAAGCGGCTGCACATCATGGGGGTGAGCGTCAACGACACCACGCCGGAGACGAGGATGGCAACGCCGATGGTGACGGCGAATTCCTTGAACAACCGCCCCAGAATGCCGCCCATGAAAAGCACCGGCAGGAACACCGCCGCCAGCGAAATGGTCATCGAGATGACGGTGAAGGCGATTTCCCGCGACCCGCGCCGCGCGGCCTCCATGGGCGGCTCGCCCAACTCCTGGTGGCGCACGATGTTCTCCAGCACGACGATGGCGTCATCGACCACGAAGCCGACCGCCAGCGTCAAGGCCATGAGCGACAGGTTATTGAGGCTGTAGCCCAGCAGATGCATGATCGGGAACGTGCCGACGATGGAAATGATGATGGCGAGGCTGGGAATGACCGTGGCCGTGACCCGGCGCAGAAAGAGGAAGATGACGAGCACGACCAGCGCGATGCTGAGCCCGAGGGTGAACTGCACGTCATGCACCGACTCGCGCACCGGCTGGGAGCGGTCCACCATGATCTCCAGTTCGATCGCGGGCGGAAGCTGGGCGCGCAGGGCGGGCAATTGGGAGAGGACCTCATCGACGACCTTGACCGTGTTGGTGCCCGGCTGGCGTTGGATGGACAAGACGATGCCGCGGGTGTCGTTGAACCAGCTCGCCGAGCGTTCGTTGGCCACGCCGTCCGAGACCTCCGCGACATCCTCCAGGCGCACCGGCGCGCCGTCGCGGTAGGCCACCACCACCGGGCGGAAATCCTCCGCGTTTTTCAATTGGCCGCTCGTTTCCACGACGAAGCTCTGGCTCGGCCCTTGCAAATTGCCGGTGGGGAGATTGCTGTTGGCCTGCATGATGGCGGCGCGCAAGTCATCGAACCCCAGCCCGATGGCCGCCATCGCCACGGGATCGACGCGGATGCGCACGGCGTATTTCTGCGATCCCCAGATATTGACCTGCGCGACGCCGGACACCGTGGAGAGGCGCGGCGAAAGCACGTTCTGCGCGTATTCATCCACCTTGGAAAGCGGCAGCGTGTCCGAGATGAGCGCCAGCATCAGGATGGGCGAGTCGGCCGGGTTCACTTTGCGGAAGCTCGGCGGGGCGGGCATGGTGTCCGGCAGGCTGCGCTGCGCCGCGGAGAGCGCGGACTGCACGTCGAGCGCCGCGGCGTCGATGTCCCGGCTCAGGTCGAATTGGAGCGTGACACTGGTGCTGCCAAGCGAGCTGGTGGAGGTCATCGAATCGATGCCCGCGATGGCGGAAAATTGTTTTTCCAAGGGCGTCGCCACCGACGAAGCCATCGTTTCGGGGCTGGCGCCGGGCAGGCTGGCGCTGACCTGAATGGTGGGAAAATCGACATTCGGCAGATCACTCACCGGCAGCGATTTCCACGACAGGAAGCCGAAGGCGCACAGGCCGATCATGACCAGCGTGGTCATAACCGGGCGGGCGATGCAGGTTTCGGGGATGGACATGGCGGAAAACTCTAGGACAAGCCGGCCCGGGAAGCCAGCGCTGCGGCCGGTGGGGGATTTCCCCGAGGCCGCGGATGATCGGACGGCGCAACCCGCCCGCGCATTCAACGCCCGGCCTTCGTCCGCCCAAGCGGCTTATGCTCATGACCACCGACCTCGCGCCGTGCCATGCGACTGTCACTTTGATTTTTTTGCTTGATCCCGATTGGAAAATAGTTCACGCTGATCAAATCCTTGGTGATTTATTTCCACAGCGCCTTACATTAAACTCTTATTAACATGCACATCTCATCATTCCCCCGCCTTCGTTCGTTGCTCTGCGCCGCCGTGGTGCTCCCCTGCTCGGCGCCGGCAGTTGTGGTCACGCTCCCGACTGCCACCGATGGCTTCGCTCCCTATAACGCCTCGTATGCGTGGGCGAATGCCGTGGACGGCGATGCGGGGGAATACGCTTCGTTAGGTGGAGGCGCTGACACATGGCTGGAATTCACCTTCCCGTCCTCGCAAGCGATCAACGGCGTGGTGGTCATCAACCGGGACAGCCCGAGTGGCGGCGATTTAATTGGAAATTTCACGCTGACCTTCGATGGCGCCACCTCCGTTCCGATCACGCGCACACCCCTGCGCGGCGCGAGCGCCATCCATTCCCTCGGCGGCACGTTCACCGGCTCCGTGGTCCGCCTGGATGTGGATACGATTGGGGAAGGAGTCGCCAACACCGGAATGATCGAAGTGATTTTCCTCAATACCAGCGCCGGACTCACCCCCATCCCCAGCGTGGCCGTCATTGGCTCGGCGGCGGCGCACTCCGCGCCTTATGTGGCTGCCAACGCGGTCAATGGCCTGGTCGGTCGTGGCAATGACTTTGATTACGCGTCGGCGGGGCTGGGCAACGACGCCTTCGTCGATTTCGACTTCGGCGAAACGCGGTCCGTGCGCGGGTTCGATTTCTTCGATCGTGTGCATTCCAACGACCGCGTCACCGGCTTCGATCTGATTTTCAGCCAGGATGACATCTTCGGCAATGGCGACGACACCGTCCGCTCCTACACCAATTCCTACCTGGCTCTCGGCGACGAGTTCGCCGGGATCGATGCGCGTTACGTGCGCTACGATGTGACCTCTTACAACCCCAGCAGCACGACCCACAACACGGGCCTGGGCGAAATCATTTTCTATCAGGCCGTGCCGGAGCCGTCCGCCCTCGCCTCTCTCGCGTTGGGGCTGGGCGCATTGTTTGCCCGCCGCCGGCGCGCTCGCGCGTAACGTTGAGGCCGAGAACCAATCCCCCATTTCCTCCCCACCCTCTCTCTCACCCGCCGCCCCTCATGCCGCGACGCCATGAAAAATACCCCAATCCGTTCAACCCCCAAACGCCCATTCCTGGCCCTCCGTAAACGATTCCTGTCCGGTCGTGCCTTCGTCCCCACCTTGCCGCTGTTGGCCGCGCTCTGCGGCGCGCCATGGCTCCCTCCGGCGAACGCCGCCATTCTGGAGCCGCCGGAGATCATCGACTACGCGCAGGAATATCCGGGGAATTATGTCGCGTTCAATGTCTTTGACAATGAACGGACGGATTATGCCTCGCTTGGCGCGGGCACGGACACCTTTCTGGTCTTCCAGTTTCCCTCGCCGCAGACCTTCGATGGCATCGTGGTCATCAATCGGGATTCCCCCGCGGGCCAGGACCGCATCGCGGGTTTCACCCTGACCTTCGATGACGGCGCCTCTTCTCTCTCGTTCACTCAAGAGCCTGAGCGCGGGGCCGGCATCCTGCACCGCTTCACGCAACCCGTCACCGCCACCACCGTGCAGCTGGATGTGGACGCTATCGGCGTCGAACCGCCGGCGAACACGGGGGTGATGGAGATTTACTTCGTCAACTCTCCGTCAGAGGGCAGCCTCATCGACAGCGTCAGCGTGATCGACGCCGCTCCCGCCTTCAATGCGGATTACGCGGCCATCCATGCCATCGATGGCAAAATCGGCAGCAGCGCCGCCGCGGGGCCGCGCCCGGAATACGCCTCGGCGGGGCAAGGCGTCGACACCTATGTGGACTTCGATCTCGGGGACACCATGCCGGTCGTCGGTTTTGAATGGTTCGACCGCCTGGCCATGGCCGACCGCGTCACGGCCTTCGATCTGATCTTCAGCGCCAATGCCACCTTCGGCGATGGCGACGATATTGTGCAAAATTATGACAACTCCGCCGGGGTAAGTGCCTTGGGCGAGAGCTTCCCGGCGGTCAATGCCCGCTACGTCCGCTTTCAGGTGACGGCCAACAGCAGCGGCGACACCGCCAACACCGGGATAAGCGAGATTTTCTTTTTCCGCTCCGGCGGCCCCCAAGTGGTCGCGCCGGGCTTCGCCGCCCATCCCGTGGCCGCCACCCGTCCGGCGTGGGATCGTTACACCTTCAGCGTCAATGCGACCGGCTCGCAGCCGCTCACTTACCAATGGAACAAGAACGGCGCGCCCATCCCCGACGCCACCGGAGAAACGCTGGTGCTGACCACTCTTCAAGCCGCCGATGACGCCGACTACACCGTGACCGTCACCAACGCGGGGGGCAGCGCGACCAGCAACGTGGCGCATCTGACCGTGGACCTGACGCCGGGCAATCCCGACGCCGGTCGGGTGGTGCATCTCGCCTTCGATGAAACCACCGGGCTGGTCGCGGCGGATGCCGCGGGCGGGGACAACCCCGGCGCATTGACGAATTTCCCCGGCGACGATTCCCAATGGCAGCCGGGGGTCATGGGCGGCGCGCTGTCCGTCAATCCGCTCAGCCCCGACGGCGAAGTGGTGTTGGTGGAGGATCCGGGCACGCTCGATTTTTCCTCCACCGGCATCTTCTCGGCCACCTGCTGGGTCAAAGCCCCCGCCGGCGCGGCGATGGCCTCGGGCGCGGGCATCCTGTGCAAGGGCACGGGCGGCGGCGGCGAGCAATTCTGCCTGGACATGTTTGCGGGAACGTATCGCTTTTACGTCTGGAACGGCGGCACGCCCAATGCCGCGTTTGCGGTGACCAGCACGGGCGCTCCCAACGGCGAATGGCAGCACCTGGCGATCGTCTTCAACCAGCCGCAGGGCCGGATGCAGCTTTATCTCAATGGCGAGGTGATCGGCGAGCGGACCACGCCCGACACCCTGCTTTTCAACGCCTCCCCCGTCAGCATCGGCGCGCGTCAGGCTCAGGGATTCGAGGACGCTTTCTACGATCTTTGCTTCCAGGGGCTGATCGATGACGTGCGGATTTACGACCGCGCGTTGATTCCGGCGGACATCCGCGCCGTGTCGCCCTTCATCACCACCCCGCCGACGGGCGCGGTGATCACTCAAGGGCAAAACCATACCTTCACCGTCGCCGGCGCGGGCGCGGAGCCGCTGACCTATCAATGGCGCAAGAACGGGGCCGAGATCGCCGGCGCCACCAATGCGTCGTTGACCGTGACCAACGCCCAGGCCGTTGATGACGCGGAATACTCCGTGACGCTCACCAATCCCGCCGGCAGCCTCACTTCCTCGCCGGTCCGGCTGATCGTGGACATCACCCCGCCTGATCTCACCCGCGGCTTGCTCGCGCATTACTCGTTCGATGAAACCAGCGGGCTGACCGCCGCCGACGCCGCGGGCGGAGATCATCCCGGCACGCTGCTCAACTTCCTGGATGACAACAGTCAGTGGCAACCCGGCCTTCATGGCGGCGCGCTGTCCTTCAACCCGACAGGGCCGGAAACCATGGAAGTGGTGGAAATCACCGAATCCGAATCGCTGGAATTTTCCGAGACCATGGCCTTCACGCTGGCCGCGTGGGTGAAGGCCTCGCCCGAGGTCGTCCAGATCGAGGGAGCGGGCATTATTTGCAAAGGCTACGGCGCGGGCGGTGAGCAATTCTGCCTCGACGTGTATCCGGGAACCTACCGGTTCTACGTGCGGAATGACAGCGGCGCTGCCTCCGTCCTCTCCACCACTGTTGCCCCCAATGGCGACTGGCAGCATGTGGCCGCTGTCTTCAATCAGGAAACGGGCGTCATGAAACTCTATGTCAATGGCGTGGAAGCCGGATCGGCCGCGCCACCCTCGACCCTGCTCTATACCGACACGATGGTGAGCCTCGGCGGACGCACCCCGAATGCCAGCAACCCGGACTACACCCTGGCCTTTCAGGGTTTGATCGACGACGCGCGGATTTACGATCGCAACCTGATGCCCGCGGAAATCGCGCTCCTCAGCCACCGCGAACCCACGGGCGACGTGCCGGTCCTCAGCGTCATCAAGAACGGCACAGACGTGGAAATTTCCTGGCCTGCCGACGTCACCGGCTGGGTGCTGCAGGAAAGCGCGGCGCTCGCCGGATGGGACACCGCCCCCGGCGTCGCGAACAACAAACTCGTCGTGCCGGCCGCGACAGGCGTGAAGTTTTACCGGCTGGAGCGCCCGTAATGTTTTCGAAAGGTCAAGACATGATGCGTGTGGGCACAATGGAACGTTTGATCCAAGATGATCCATCTCTTGCTGATTTCAAAATAGTAATACTCACGCACGAAGGCACGGACTTCGTGGAACTCAACATCGACCGGCTGGAATTTGACGATGATGACAAAGATATAAACATCGTTCCATCCGATTCCAGCATCCCGGTCACGCTTTCTGAATTTTTGGAAGACATCCGGAACTTTAATGTCGATGCGCCATTATTCATTAGGGAATATTTTGATCCTCCAATGATTGTGGAGGACGATATTTTCACGCATCAAGATACCCCGGTTTTCACATATGCCATTCAGGGCGAGTCACGAAAGATTGGCTTATTCGCTTGGTTTGAAGAAATCGAGGCCTTTTTCGGCAAACTCTGATGTCATACTCCATGACAAAGGATCTCGATCATTCCAGTTTTATGAGCTTCTGGTTTACCGCATGTTTGGTTGTGACGACGGCTAGAATGATACCCCTCTCTTTGTGCTCATGAAAATCGCTTGTCTACTCATCCCAGCCTTGGCAACGCTCGGCACGCTCGCCACCGCGCGAGCCGACAGCGTGGTGGTCTTCAACGAGATCATGTATCAGCCCGCCACCGATGCGACTGGCAGCGAGTGGATCGAGTTGCAAAACCAGATGGGCGTGGATGTCGATCTGTCGGGGTGGCGGCTGGCCAATGCCATCGACTACACGTTCCCCCAAGGGACGGTCCTGCGTGCGGGAGGGCTGCTGGTGGTGGCGGAGATCCCGCCGGCGCTCGCGGACGTCGAAGGTGTGCTCGGCCCGTGGAGCGGCCGGCTCAACAACTCCGGCGAAACGCTGGAACTGCGCAACAACAGCGGACGGATCATGGATGAGGTGGAATACAACGACCGCCGCGAGTGGCCGGTCGCGCCCGGCGGGGGCGGTCCGTCGCTGGCGCGCAAAGCGAAGTTTGTAGACGGCTCACGGGCGGAATCCTGGACGGCCAGCCGGCAACGCGGCGGCACGCCCGGTGCGGAGAATTTCCCCGATCCACCGACCGCTCCCGCCGGGCCGCCGCTCGTCCTCAATGAGGCGGGTTCTGGCTGGGTCGAGCTAATGAATGTGGGAGCTACTCCCGCCAGCACCGCGGGCTGCCGGGTGAGTCTCATGGGTTTCTATGAATTTACCTTGGAAGACCACGTCATCGCTCCCGGTGGCTGGCTCATGGTCCCGTTCACGCCGCCGCCCGCCGCTCAAGCGGTGCTGCTCTTCGCGCCCGAT
>CAZQUC010000051.1:5077-15361 GCA_964596095.1 uncultured Enterobacteriaceae bacterium | reverse complement strand
CACCGGGCCGTCGTTGAAGACCAGCGCCGCGCCGGTTTCCGCGCGATAGGTGCCGTCGGTGAGCGTGCCGCCGGCCAGATTGGCGAGGTTGTAAACGAAGAGAGAGCCGCCCGCGACATTGGCGCGCAGCGTGCCCTGGTTCAGGATCGAGCCGCCGGCATAGCCATAGGCGTTGCCGTGGATCGTTCCCGCGCCCTGCACGGTGACGCCGGAGCCAAAGGTCACTTGGTGGCTGTCATAGCCCAGGGTTTCGTCATAGCTGAGGGTGTAGTTGTAAAGCCAACTGCCGCCGTGGCTGCCGAGGTCGATGGTGCCGGTGCCACTGAAGGTTTGGTCCCCTTCGCCAACGATACTGAGATAGGCGGGATTGTCCGCATCCCCCAGCACCACCGCCCGCTCACCCGCCAGGGCCACGCTGCCCAGAGAGCCAACGTGGTTTGCCGACACCCCCACGCCATAACCGTCAGATTTTCCGACGGTGCCGCCGGTCAAAATGCCTCCGCCCAATTCAATGCGCCCGGTGCCATCATGCGCAATCACGCCAGCGGCGGTTTGGGTGATCGTGCCGATTTGCAGCACGCCACCGTCTTTGGCGGTCAGCAAATTGTCATTGATGATCTTATCGGAAAGAAGCAGGATTTTTCCATTCTCCGTCGCCTGAATCACCCCCTGGTTCAGGATCGAGCCGCCGGCATAGCCAAAGGCGTTGCCGTGGATCGCTCCCGCGCCCTGCACGGTGACGCCGGAGCCGAGGGTCACCTGATGGCTGCCATAGCCCAGGGTTTCGTCATAGCTCTGGGTGTAGTTGTAAAGCCAACTGCCGCCGTGGCTGCCGAGGTCGATGGTGCCGGTGCCGCTGATGGTTTGGTCTCCTTCGCCAACGATACTGAGATAGGCGAAATTGTCTACATCCCCCACCATCACCGCCCGCTCACCCGCCAAAGTCACGCTTCCAAGGTTGCCTATATTTCCGGCTGGCACCACCACCCCGCGGCCCTCGACGCTTCCAACCGTGCCGCCGGACAAAGTGCCTCCGGCCAATTCAATCCGACCCGTGCTGTTGTGAGCGGTCACCCCCGTCGCGGATTGGGTGACCGCGCCGGCGAGTTGGACCACGCTTCCGTCCTGAACGCTCACCTGTCCTTCATTCACCAAAGAGCCGTTCACGTTCAGAATGCCTCCATCCTTGGCGGTCAAGAGGCTCTCGTTCGTGATATTACCGGAAACGAACAGAATTTTTCCGTTCTCCGTCGCTTGAATCACACCCTGGTTCAGGATCGAGCCACCGGCATAGCCTGAGGGGTTGCCGTGGATCGTTCCCGCACCCTGCACGGTGACGCCGGAGCCAAAGGTCACTTGGTGGCTGTCATAGCCCAGGGTTTCGTCATAGCTGAGGGTGTAGTTGTAAAGCCAACTGCTGCCGCTGCTGCCGAGGTCGATGGTGCCGGTGCCACTGACCACCTGATCGGATTCGCCATCAAAAGACAGATAAGAAGAACCCGTGCCATCAGCGCCGCCGAAGCGGACATGGGTTCCCGCGAGGCTCAGGCCTCCGTCCACCGACAGGGAGGATATGTCGGCAATCGTCAGCGCGTTTGCTCCCGACAGGCTGATACCCGAGAGGCGTCCTCCATTGGCCAGGAGACCGCTGGCGCCATTGGCCACCACCTGTGCGCCGCGCAGGGTGCCGAACAGGTGATATTCGCCGGCGACGAGGGACAGTTCCGCCACTTCCAGCGTGCCATATTGCTGGAAGATCACGTCCGCCGACTCGAGCCCTAGCGCCTGCAAGAGCACATCGGTGTAGCTGGTTACGGTGTGGGTGGCGCCGGTGGCGTTCAGGCGGGCTTCGATGCCGGCTCCGTCCGGCACGCCGTTCGGGTTCCATTTGTCGGTTTCCAGCCAATCCCCATCCACGGCGCTTTCCCAAACATAGGTTTGCGCGGAGAGAGGGGCGAGAAGGAGAAGGACCGTGCTCAAAGCCAGCCCGGCAGGCAGGCGGCGTGTCCGTGATTTCAGGATAGGTAGGTTCATGATGTTAATGTTGATGTTTGTTTTTTTGCGCGGAAAAGGGATGCAACGGTTCGTTGGGAATGCTGGCGGAAGTGATTCACAATGAAATCACGGGAGGGCACAGAACCCGTGGGTCACGCCAAGCCGGCAGGCTCCGGAAGCCGGCGAAGAAAACAGGGTGGTAAGGGCCGGATGCGGCTCGATTCTCATGGCGTGCAGGGATGGCAGCACCCACACACGAAACGGCGCGGACTGATGCCGCAACCAGCTCAGGTGCCTGAGAAGAACCCGCAAGGATGCTGCCCAGCCGCGCCTATCCGGCGCGTCAGGCAAACGGTCCTTGCAGCTAAAGTTCTCAGGCTTCGAGCTGGTCCGTATGTGAACGCAAAAACTAAAAAGATGGAGCTTCCACCTATAGGTAAATGGAAAAGTTTGTCAACTTCTCGGTCCGGCCTTTTCCCGGCGGGGCGCACATCCCAGAGAGAGCCAAAAAACACAGTTTTACACCAGCAAACTCAAAACCCTCACGCCAGCATCCTCCTTGAAAAATAATATCAATATTCAGTGAGCCATCCCAGAGCCCATTATTTCCCTCCCCCCAACATCGTATAAACCATCAGCCCCACCGGCGTGCCGATGATGTAACCCCACAACCCGGCCAGCAAGCCGGGGAGCACGAGCCTGGACCAACCGCGCGACACCGCCATCGCCGCCGCCGTGGGCGGCCCACCGAGCGTGGCATTGGAGCTGATGAGCAGCGGCTCCAACTCCAGCTTGAGGAGTTTGCCCAACACCATCGTCCCGGCCAGATTCATGACCGCCATCACGCCGCACAGCACGAAGAGCAGCGGCGCTTGCGTCACCACCAGCCGCAGATCGGCGGGCAGGCCGATGCTGAACAGAAAGAGAAACAGCAAATACGCGCCGATCTTTTCCGTGCCGAAAAGCGGCGTCAGCCACCGATGGCAGAGCGTGGCCACCCCCAGCGACAAGGCCGTGATGAGCACGAACCGGTTGCTCGCCAGCACTTGCAGGAATTGCAGCCACGAGCCGGCTTTCACCTCCGCGGGAAACAAGCCGAGATTGAATTTCCCCACCCCGAGCGCCAGCGCGACCACCGCGCTCGCATAGCCGATGGCCGCCGCCAGTTGCGTCACGGTCAGGGGCACGTCGGTTTCCGGCGCCGGCGCATGGGCCGCGGCGGTGGCGGCGTCGATGTGGGGATGCGGATAATGTTTTTGGAAAAACCGGCTCCCCGCCATCCAGAGCAGGATCAGGAAAAAGCCCGCCATGATGATATTGTCGGCCACGATGAGCGCGCTGACGAGGGTGCCCGAGGCCTGCACACTGTCCTGGATGGCCAGGAAATTCACCATCCCGCCGACATAGCTGCCGGTCATGATCGCCGCCGCCTTGTCCAATTCCTCAATGCCGGCATTCCGCAGCAGCCCCACCGCCAGAAACGCCCCCACCACCGTGCCCAGCGTGCTGAGATGCACGGCCAGAAAGAGCTTGCCCGTTTCCCGCGCGATGCGCACCAGATTGGCCTGCAAGAGCAGCAGCGGCAGCGCCAGCGGCACCAGCCACGTGCCGACGAAATCGTAAGCCGGCGCGTCGGTCGGCATCACGCCGGTATTCGAGAGCGCCATCGCCAGCAGCAGCGCGATGACCGGCGCGCTCAGCTTGTCCGCCCAACGATACCGCGCCTCCAACCATAACGACACCGCCGTGCCCACCGCCATCAGCGCCCAAAGCGCGACCGAGTTATCCGCGGAAATCAATGGAGTCATGAAAGAGAAGGCTTGGATCGGGTGGTTACCAGAGTGGTTTGGCGTGCGGGGGCCGGACCAGTCCCGCCGCCCGCGCCTTGGCCCGCAGCAGATCACCTGCCGGAGTCACGGCCTGATGAAAAATCGCCTGCACTATTTTTTCCCGGGCGTTCAACGCCGCCACCGCCCGTTCCCAGCGCGCCGCATCCCGTTCCTTGAGCGCGGGCGCAAGGTCCAGGCCCACGGCCAGGTAAGCCGCTCGCGCGAGCGCCACCTCGTCCGTCTCCCCTAGAATGGCCGTTTCGATCTCCGCACGCAGGGAGGCCGCCAACACCGCCGCCGCCTCTTCCGGCGGCAGCAACGGCCGCACACAAGCCGGTGTCTCGACGGGAATCCGATACGAAATCCCCGCCGCTTCCCGGCGCCGCTCCCCGCCCTGCTGCCCGATCACCTGCTCCGACAGATCGATCAACCGGTCGGCGAAACGCGTGATCGTCTCATCCATCGGCATACCATCGCGCGTGGTGTTGCGGTAGCGATCCACGATTTGCCATTCGTGGGCCATCATCCGCGAATACCCGGTCATCACTCCCACGATAGTCCCGGAGGTAGCCGCCGAGTTATCACAATCCCAGCCGAAATTGAACGCGGTTTGCAGCGTCGCCGGCAGCTCGCCTTGGCCATAGAGCAGCGCCGCGAGCGTGGCGGCCGTATTCAGCTCGTAGCCGTTGCTGTCGCGCATCTTTCCTTCATGGCGGGTGTATTTGTCCCGCACCTTTTGCCGTGTCGCGCGCCAATCCTCCGGATGCTCGCGCTGCCAGCGCCGCACATCGCCCGCGATCTCATGCAGTTGGCTGTGCGGGTCGATTGCCCGCAATCCCGCGTCGAGCACGGCCTCCACGTCCCGCAACACGAAAGCCGCCGCGATCATCGTCGTGAAGAGTTGCGTGGTCTGCGCCGGCTCGCCGTCGATGGCTACGGTCGTGTAGTGCAGCGCGAGCTTGCCCGCCGTCTGCGGCATCGCCGGTGCCAGCAGCGCGAAGGTCTCGCACAGAAACTGCCCGGAAATATTGAACTCCGCCCACGGATTGAGCGCCCGTTGACCGGTCATCGGCGGCTCCAGGCCCAGGTCCATCAATTGCCGCGCGTATTCGTTGGCGCACCAGATGCGGCGGTTGATCCGCTCCTTCCACAACGCGGCGATCGTGGCCGGCGGCAGCAGGATCGTGTTCTCCCGCTGCATTTCCACGATGTAAACCCACTCAAAATCCGTGTCATCATCCGTCACCGCGCCTTCGGGCAATGCCGGGACATAGCCCGTCACGTTCCCCGGCTCCGCAATGTATTTGAACTCATGCGGCAGCCCGTTGAGATTGCCCAACAATTGCCCGAGCAACCCGCCGCGGATCTTGTCCCGCAACTCGGCCGCGGGCATGTCGATGAAGGAGGTGGCCGCTCCATCCGTCGGCGCCTGCGCGCGCGCCAGCCACGGAAAAGCGATGGCCGCGAAAACCAGCGCGGCCCTGAGGGTTTGGCATGTCATGCCCCCACCGTGGCCACGAGCGGCCTTCCTGCAAGGGCGGGCCTCGTGGCGGGGGCGTCCCGCCCACCGCTTGACGCGTGCCCCGCCACCAAGCGTTCAATGAAATGAAAGCCTCCGCTGCTGGAACACCGAACGATCGCAGCCATGCCGCGCTGAAAAAGAACGCTGTCTCCGAAGGCGGCCGCATTGAGCGGTGGGCGGGACGCCCTCGCTACGAGACGTGGTTGATTTGCCTCGCCGTCTCGGGAGGGCGAGGCTCAGAGCCACGAGACCCATTCAGCCACACGCGCCGCGTGGGTGGCGTCATCCAGCACCGGGGCGAGCTCCGGCCAGGCGAGGTCGCGCTCGGGCAGATCCAGCCACGAGCGGCAGCCGCCGAAGCGCGGCTCCAGTGGCAGCACCCACGGCTCGGGCAGGCGATAGACCCGCACCACGGCCACGCTCAGGCCGGTGGCCTCGCCGTAGCCGAAGCGCTCGCGAATGACCTCCTCTTTCCACACATGAAACGGCGCAAGCGCGGCCACGGCGGACCATTCCGTGAGCGTCGCGGTCCGCTCCACTCGCGCGGCCCAGCGGAGGACGGCGACACCTTCGCGCGCGAGATCGGCGGCCGCTTCCGGAGTGGGTGTCCACTCGATCCGCTCCTGCTGCTCGTGAAAATGCGTGGGAAAGAGCAGGAAGGTTTCCTGCTGCCATTGGAAGCCGCCGCGGCCTTCCGCGATGCCGCCTTTGCGCAGGATGAGCGACTGGCGGCCCGCGCCGAGCGCGTCTACAACCAGCGACCATTCCTTGAACCCCACCGTGGATGACTTGAGCTTGAGCATCGCCGCACTGTGCGACGCGCCGGCGGGAATGCCAAGAGCGAAGACGCCGGCCGGCCGTTTACTCCAAACGGAGATGAAGATGAACCGCAAAGAACACAAAGAGCACAAAATCAATTCATGCTCGTAAAGAAACTCACTCACTCACCAGGCGAAAGGCGGGACATCCCTCGTAACACCCCAATATCTTCTCTTTGTGTTCTTTGTGTTCTTTGTGGTTGTTTTGATGGCGGAATTCAGGCTCACAGGCCGAAGGTCTTCAAAAACGCCCGCGCGAAGGGCGAGCGGCGCACGTTGCCGCGTTCGCCGAGATCGAATTTCCGGCTTAACCCGTCCGCATTGGCCAGCAACACGAAGGCCAGCCGCCGCTCCGGCGCGATGATGATCAGCGACGAGCAGCCCGTCCACCAGCCGTAATGCCAATGCAGCCGCGTGCCGCGCGATTCCTGAATGAACCACCCCATGCCGTAGGGCAGTGTGTCGCCGCGCGTATTGACCGGCGGGGTGAACATGGAGCGCCGCCATTCCGGCTCCAACAGAACGCCATCGTGCAACGCGGTGGCGAAGCGGAGCATATCGCCGGTGGTGGAGACCAAGCCGGCGGAGGTGGCGAAATGCGGCCGGTAGGCGACGGGCGTGCGGCCGTCGGACTCATACCCTTGCGCCAGGCGCGCGCGAAGAGATGAGGGATCGCGTCCCGCCGCGCGGCAGCTTGCCGCGTCCTCCGGATTGGGACCGGTCGCGGCCAGTCCCAGCGGATCGAGCAGGCGGCGGCGGAGTTCGACGGCGAACGTGTGGCCGGTGACGCGTTCGATCACGCGGTCCAGCTCCTTGAACCGCGCGCCGTTGTAGCGGTAGGTTTCGCCCGGCGTGTCTTCGGAGGTGTTGGTCAACAGATGCCGGACGCGGATGTGCCCGGCGCTCGGCAACGTGATGCCGAACTCCGCCACCGGCGCGTCCAGGCTCATGCGGCCCTCCTGCGCCAATTGCAGCACGACCGTGGCGGCGAAGGGCTTGGTGAGCGAGGCGAGATGATAAATCGTGTCGGGCGTCGCGGGGTGGACGGACGCGATGTCGCGCTCGCCGAACCCTTGCGACCAGGCCACCGCCCCGCCGCGGGCCACCGCCGCCGACATCCCCGGCACGCGCCATCGCCGCCGCAGCGCGTCCAGGCGTCGCGCGAGCGCGGCGAAATCCGGCTCCTGGACGCGTTGGGAAGCCGGGGGAAATCCGGCGCAGCCCGCCAGCAGGCCGCTCCATCCCATCGCGGCCCACCCGCGCAGCAGGGATCGACGGTTCATCTCACGAAAGAAAAGGGTTTCAGGGTTTGAGGATTTTTTCCAACTCCCGCACCCGTTTTTCCAAGGGGATGAGCTGGTATTCCAATTGTTTGGCTTTGGCCTCCGCTTCCTCGGCCAGCGTATCATGGATGGTGGCCTTGCGGGCGCGTCGTGCCTGGGCATGCCGGCGGCGTTCTTCCTCGGCGGTTTCGCGGTATTCCGAGATTTCCGCTTTCAGGCGTGCGATGACTTCCCGGCGTTCTTTCAGGGCGAACTCCAACTGGCCGGCGTTGTAGGTATCGACGCCGTATCTCTCCAGCTTGGCGCTTTCCCGCGCGAGCCGTGTTGATTCCAGCTCCTCCTCCGGCGGGGCGGGCTCTTCCGGCTCCACGATAGTGAAAGCGTCGCCCAATTGAAAACGGGCCACCAGATTCGGCGGCAGCACGCGCCAGGAGGTTTCCATCAGCCCGTCCGTCCGCTCGAGGATGAGGGAATCATTGGTGATGCGGCGGATCCGTGGCGAGCCCAGCTTCCGGCCATCGGCGAGGGTGAGGTGGTGAAGGGTTTCTCCTTCCGCGGCCCGGCGCACGCGGGCGACCAGGCTTTGGCGGCGGGCATCCAACTCCCGCAGCGCGGCTTTTTTGTCATTGAGGGCCTGGCCGAGTTTCAGGAAACGCTCGCCCGATTGCAGGCGCGCGTCGCGCCATTCCTGCGCGGTGGTTTGCAGCGCGCGGATGTCGGCAAGCTCCTGCTCGGTCGCGGCGGCTTCCTGACGGAGCCGGGCCAGGCCTTCCCCTTCCTTCTCCAGGGTTTGTTTTCGTCCGGAGATCTTGCGGACCAATTCGCCGGCCCGCTCTTGTTGCTGGAAATAATAGGCGCCTCCCAGCACTGCCACGGTGAGGACCACGAAGGCCAGCCCCCATTTCGTGCGCTCCGCCTGCAGGCGCTGGCTGAAGGCGCTCCTTTGGCGGAACCGTATCCGGTAAGCGCTGCCTCCTCTCTTGTGATTGGGCCCCAGGTCCATGTCCGCGCCCCGGCGGATCAACTCGGCGAACGCGTCTTCACGCGCCTCGCCGCGATTGAACATGTCGAGCAATTCCTGATCCGTTTTTGTCTTCATGTCGGCAGGGGACCGGGCCTCACGGCTTCAGATAGGTGTTGGTGTAAATGTTGAGCTTGGTTCCACTTTCCGTGAGCCGCGCGCTGAGGCGATCGAGTTCTTTCTGGCGCTGCCGGACTTCGGCTTCCGCCTCGTCTTTTTCCCGCTGCAGCCGCTTCAAGGCCCCGGCTCCCCGGGTGTCGGCCGGAAAGCCGCCGATTTCTTTGCGGGCCAGGTCCAGGCGATGCTGCCAGCCGGCCGCCTCCAGCCGGAGGGTGGCGATCTCGCCATCCAGCCGCGCGAGGTCGGCTTCCAGGGATTTCGTGGGTCCGCAGGAGTTGAGCACTCCCAGGCCCGCCAGCAGGCAGAGAGGAAAGAAGCCCAAAGGGAATGGGGAGAACGATCTTTTCATAACACAGCGCCGAGGGTAAGTCTCTTCGAGAACCTCCGGTGTCAAAAGGAAAAACTTCCCCGGCCACGGAAACCTCTTGCGAAATCCGGCGTGTGCTTTGTCTGTGCGGATGATGCGGGCCGCGATCCGGCTTTTCGGGATGATGTGTTTCCTGCCTTGGCCGGGGGCGGGATTCACGACGGCAGAAGCGCGTCCGGAAGCGGCGACACCCGGGAGCGTGGCCCTTTCCGGTGGGGAAGGGGACTCCGCCGCGAGCCCGGCCAAGGCGTCCCCCGTTCCCCCCTCGGGCGGCTTTCCTTGGCGGATCGTGACGGCCGATGGCCGCGATCACGTGACCGCCGCCGATGTGGCCGCCTTTTATCGGTTCGACCGTTGGGAGGAAGACGGACCCGCCGTGTGGTTCCGCTCGCCCACGCTCGTCATGCGTTGGGAGATCAACAGCCGGTTTTTGATGATCAATGGTGTGAAGTTCCTGCTCGCCGAGCCGTGCGTGAAAAAGGACGGCCAGTGCCTGCTCTCGCGCTTGGATTTGGTGAAGTGGGTCGATCCCGTGTTGCGCCCGTCCTATCTCCGGCATGCCGAGTCGTTCGACACCGTGGTCATCGATCCCGGCCACGGCGGCGCCGATCCCGGCACGCGCGGGCCGATCGGCGTGGAAAAGGATTTCACCCTCTCCCTCGGCCTCATGCTGCGGGAGGAGCTGGCGCGCCGGGGCCTGAAAACCGTCATGACCCGCGAGGACGATGCGAGGCTCTCCAAGACGCGGCGCGGCATCGTCGCCACGGAGCATCCCGACAGCATCTTCGTGAGCCTGCATTTCAATGCCGACCGCAGCCGCCAGGTTCACGGCGTGGAGACTTACGTGATGACCCCGATGGGCCTCGCCTCCAGCAATGACGGGCGGCCCGGCCTGGAAGCCATGAGGGGCTTCGACGGCAATGTCCGCGAGAATGAAAGCCTGGCCCTGGCGGCGGCGGTCCACGCCCAGGTGCTCCATCGCACGGGCGCGGAGGATCGCGGCGTGCGCCGCGCGCGTTTCGCGGTGCTCAAGGACTGCGAACGCGCGGGCCTGCTCATCGAGGGCGGCTATCTCACCAGTCCGCTCGACGCCGAACGTATCCGGAATCCGACCGCCATGCGCCAGCTCGCCGCCGCCATCGCCCAAGGCATCCTGCACTATCGCCGCGCCATCGAGGACCACCGGCCGGAGTAAAGTCGTGGAGTGCGGAGGCTTGCCTCCGCTTTTTTCGGCTCACCGGCTTGCCGGTGAGGGGGGGAAGAGAGAAAGCACGGAAAGGCCTGCTGGGAGTTCGGAGCGCCGGTCCGTCCCGCCGCGAGAGGCAAGCC
>CAZQUC010000051.1:0-4977 GCA_964596095.1 uncultured Enterobacteriaceae bacterium | reverse complement strand
GCGGCTACGCCTCTTCCGCCCGCAGCTTGCGGCCTTTGAACTTGATGCCGTCGAGCGCGCGCAAGGTGCGCTCCAGCTCGTGTTCGGCGACGTCCACCAACGTATGATCGTCGTGGAGTTTGATGTAGCCGACGGCCTCGCGGGGCAGCCCGGCGGCGCCGGCGACCACGCCCATCACGTCGCCGACCTGGATGCCGTGCTCGCGGCCGGCATTGAGAATGATCGTGCTCATGCGCGAGGGACCGCGTCCGCGCCCGCGCGGCGGCGGCCCATCGCGGAATCCCCGCTCGGGGCTTCCACCGCGTTCCTCGAAATCCGCGCGCGGGCGGCGCGGCGGCGGCCCGTCGCCGCGCCGGCCGGGGCGGCCGCGTTCGTCGAATCCGCCACGCCCATCCCGCGCGTCGCGTCCGCGTGGCGGCCGGTCTTCGGGGATTTCCGCGGGCTTCGGCTTTTCAGGTTCGAGCAGGTGAATGAGCGCGGAGGCGATGTCGGTCGGGCTGTGGTTTTGTTCGAGCAAGCGGTCCACCAACTCGTCCTCCCGCGGGTATTCGCCTTTCTCCAGCGTTTCCTTGAGCTTTTCGTAAAAGACGTGGTCGCGCTTTTTCTCCACTTCCTCCAGCGAGGGCACGCGCTCGCGGCGGATGCGGCCCTTGGTGTGGCGCAGGATCGCCTGGAGCTTGTAAATCTCGCGCCCGGCCACGAAGGAGATCGCCTTCCCCGTGCGGCCCGCGCGGCCGGTGCGGCCGATGCGGTGGATGTAATCCTCGCCGTCCTGCGGCAGGTCGTAGTTGAAGACGACCTCGAGATCATCGACGTCGATGCCGCGCGCGGCCACGTCGGTGGCGACGAGGAATTCCAGCGTCTTTTTGCGGAAGCGGTTCAGCACCCGCTCGCGCATCTGCTGGGACATGTCGCCGTGCAGCTTGTCGGCGGTGTAGCCGCGGGCGATGAGTTGCTCGACCAATTCATCGACCATCATCTTCGTGCCGCAAAAAATGATGCCGTAGCTGAAGTCGTTGAGGTCGATCAGGCGCGTGAGCACTTCCGCCTTCGAGCGGCGGTCCACCTCGTAGTAACATTGGTCGATGGCCGGCGCGGTGAGCGTGGGGGTCTCGATCTTGATGAATTGCGGCTCCTTCGCGTAACGCTTGATGAGGCCCTGGATTTCCTTGGGCAGCGTCGCGGAGAAAAACACCGTCTGCCGGTTCTCCCCGGTGCCGGAGAGGATGGCCTCGATGGCGTCGCGGAATCCCATGTCGAGCATCCGGTCCGCTTCGTCGAGCACGACCATTTTGATGCCCTCCAGCGAGAGCGCCTGGCGTTCGAGCAGGTCCATCAGCCGGCCTGGTGTGCCGATGAGGATCTGCGCCCCGCCCCGCAGCGCGCGGAGCTGGCGGTCGTAGCTTTGGCCGCCGTAAATGGGCACCTCGCGCACGTGTTTACTGAAGGCGGCCAGCTTCGCCACTTCCTCGGCGACTTGCACCGCCAGCTCGCGCGTCGGGCAGAGAATCAGGACCTGCGGCCCGCGCACGGCGGGATCGACCTTGGCAATGGCCGGCAGCGCGAAGGCCGCCGTCTTGCCGGAGCCGGTTTGCGATTGCCCCACGACATCATGCCCGGCCAGCAGCACGGGAATGGTGGCCGTCTGGATCGGCGATGCTTCCTCATACCCCACCTTCTCCACCGCCTTGAGCAATTCAGGCGGAAGCTCCAATTCCGCGAACGGTTTTTTTTCCATCGGCGTGACATAAGCGCGTTTTCCTTTCTCGGCGAGTTGAAAGCGCGAAAACACGTGGAAATCCGCATGAGGGACGCCGGCATCGAAAGTGCCTTGATGAGATGGTTATTATTACAGTAGATGAATCACCTTGATTCGCTCCGGGGATTTACCAAGTGATTATATATAGCCCGCATCTGCCATGTTTATCATAATGTGAAAGTCCTTCTACTTCTCTTCCATAACACCTACCCCGCATGAATAATGTGATAAAAATCACCGGACATGTCCATCAGGCATGGATAGTCCGTGTTTCCTCAACCCTCACCGCTTCCCTGATCGAATTTTTGCGCGGACGGACCCTCTTCTCCGTTACCATCAATGCTGAAGAGAACGGAAACGAACTGTGGGATGATTTTCGCATCAATGGAGCCGAACCCGAGTCGCACCTTCACACCCTGCTGGAGGATTTTTGGCGGCAGCGGCTGCAGTGAAAAGGACACGAAGAGCCGCCGGGATCAAGCGCGCCGGCGACGCCACGCCAGCAACACCCCGAGCGCGGCCAGACACGACGGCTCGGGCACCGACGCCGGAGTGTTCCAGCCGATGTCGCGCAGGATCGCCAGATCCAGTTCCGTCAATTCCCGCCCTTCATCCCCACTCCCGGCGATGCCCGGTGGCGTGACGGAGAGCAACGGCCGTTGCGGCGCGCCGTCGGAAAGGCGGGGGCTCAGAATGCCCTCCGAAATGTAACCCCGGCCATTTTCCACGGTGATCAAGTTGGTCCCGTCGCCCCCATTGGCCGCGATCCCGTCTTCTCCCAGCCAGTCCCTGAGACCGTCTGCCGGAATGCCCGGCGTGGCGAGCAATTGCTCGAACGAATAGGAAGTGCCCGCCCCGACCGCCAGCAGCAACTCCCGCAGCACGGCGGTGCGCAAATCATATTGCCCCTCGGACAGAGGGGTGCCTTCGGAACTGAAATGCCAGTCCGGAACACCATCGCCGTCGATCCACAAGGTCGCCACCGATGGCCCGACTTGGATCTCATGGTTATAAAGACCGGCCGTGGTGTAAATCTCCATAATGGGGGCGTTTTCGGAGCGAATCCATTGGGCCGCGGCGGTGTTGGCGGCATTGGCGGCTTCAGTAGCCCCCGCCGTTCCATCGGCGGCCCATTGATTCCCCAACTGGGCGAGAGAGCTTTGCCCGAAGATGGTCATTGGTCTGGAGCCGACATGGAGATAGATGGTATTCTCTTCCAGGGTAAATGGCACTGGGGAGGAAATGGGATCTGGATAACGGAGATTGCCGCGGCCAGCCAGAGGATGCTCCACCACCAATTGGAGATTCAGAGTCACCCGGTTTCCCGAAGGGCCGTCATAGTGCTTGGTTGATGCGCTCGAAAGGGTGGAAGTCAGATACGAACCCAAATACGCGGCCGCTTCATCCAGAGTCGCGCGGGCCGCCGGATTGTCGAAGAGACCGGCCCCCGCTTCCTCGTTGTCGGAGTAATACGTGGGAGCGAACGTCACCGCCTGGGCGGAAAATCCGGCAACACCCAGCACCAAGGCCAGCACGGCACCGGTTTTACGTTTGGTTGGCCAGAAAAAACCGCTTCGACGTGGAGGCGTCGGTGGACAACGAAAAGCGCACTGGACACTGCTCATAAGCTTGTATTTCGTGGATATTTATGGTAAATTCAACATAAAATTTCAGAAAACTGAATAAAAATAGGCAGACCTACCATGTCTTCGCTTTCGCTGGGAACGATTTGTCTTTCGACCAAGAGGGGATGAGGAACCCTGGGGCGCGTCCGTCGCTGTTGAGGGGGGAGGGGTTCGGCCCGGCTCACGCTTCCTCGCCATACGCCTCCATGCCGACGCAGGAGCAGACGAGGTTTTTGTCGCCATAGACGTTGTCCACGCGGCCGACGGGCGGCCAGTATTTGTGCTGGCGGAGCCATGGGGCGGGAAAGGCGGCGGTCTGGCGGGAATAGGCGTGCGTCCACTCGTCGGCGGTCACGGCGAGGGCGGTGTGCGGGGCGTGCTTGAGCGGATTGTCCGCGCGGTCGGCCGCGCCGGTGGCGACGGCCTGGATTTCGCCGTGGATGGCGATGAGGGCGTCGCAGAACCGGTCGAGTTCGGCCTTCGATTCGCTTTCGGTCGGCTCGACCATCAAGGTGCCCGGCACCGGCCAGCTCATGGTCGGAGCGTGGAAGCCATAATCGATCAGGCGTTTGGCTACGTCCTCGACGGTGATGCCGGTGGTGTCCTTGAACGGACGGAGATCGAGGATGCACTCGTGGGCCACGGCGCCGGATGGGCCGGTGTAGAGCGTGGGGAAATACGGCGCAAGGCGCTTGGCCACGTAGTTGGCATTGAGGATGGCGAAGCGCGTGGCGTCGGTGAGGCCGTCCGGCCCCATGAGCCGCAGATACATCCACGAGATGGTGTTGATGCTCGCGCTGCCCCAGGCCGCCGCGCTCACCGGGCCGCACGGGTGCGTGACCGCGAACCGGCCGTCCTGAAGTTCCGCCGAGGGCAGGAAGGGAACGAGATGGGCCGCCACGCCGATGGGACCGACGCCCGGTCCGCCGCCGCCGTGCGGAATGCAGAAGGTCTTGTGGAGATTCAAATGGCACACGTCCGCGCCGATGAGGCCGGGGCTGGTGAGGCCGACCTGCGCGTTCATGTTCGCGCCATCCATATAGACTTGGCCGCCGTGCCCGTGGATGATGGCGCACATCTCGCGGATCGACGCCTCGAAGACGCCGTGCGTGCTCGGGTAGGTGACCATGAGCGCGCCGAGCGCGGCGGCGTGTTTTTCCGCCTGGGCGCGCAGGTCGCCGACGTCGATATTCCCCTGCGCGTCGCACTTTACCGGCACGACGGTGAACCCGGCCATGACGGCGCTGGCGGGATTGGTGCCGTGGGCGCTCACGGGGATGAGGCAGACCGTGCGGCCGGTGTCGCCGCGCGACCGGTGGTAGCCGCGGATGGCGAGCAGCCCGGCGTATTCGCCCTGCGATCCGGCATTGGGTTGCACGGAAACGGCGGCGAAGCCGGTGAGGGCCGCGAGCCAGCGTTCCAGTTGCGCGATCATCGCGCGATAGCCGGCGGTTTGCGCGGCGGGCGCGAAGGGATGGATCGTGCTCACTTCGGGCCACGAGAGCGGCATCATTTCGGCCGTGGCGTTGAGCTTCATCGTGCAGGAGCCGAGCGGGATCATCGACTCGTTAAGCGCGATGTCGCGTTTCTCCA
>CAZQUC010000050.1:0-15365 GCA_964596095.1 uncultured Enterobacteriaceae bacterium | reverse complement strand
GGATACCGAACTCGCCAAACCCGCGGCTCTCGCGGGTGGCGAGATCTTCGGCGATGAATTCGACGAGCCGCGGCACATCGGGACGATCCAGCCGGGCGAGGGCGGCGCGGCGTTGCGCGGAGGTGAAGGGATGCTGACTCGCGATGAGCGCGGCGAGCGCGCGCGGGCCGACGAGCGCCAGATCCTCCGAGCCTTGCAGGGCGAGTTTTAGAAAGGCCGCGTCGGCCACGAGCGCCGGGTCGAGGGTCGCGGGCAGATCGGGCTTTTCGGCCGGCACGTCGCGCTGGTCGTCGAAGCGCAGATCAAGCCGCCGTTTGATGAAGGCCAGCGATCCCTCGGGATCGGTCTCATAGTCGAGCAAGGCCTGGCGGGTTTCCAATTCGCGGCGGCCGGGCGAATTCGGAAAGCGCCGCGCCCACGGCTCCAGCAGCGCGGTAAAGCCGGCGCGGTCGCCCTGATGCTGCCGGTGCAGGGCATGGAAGTAATAATAGTCCTCCGTGCCGGGCACGAGTTGTTGCAAGGGCGCGGCGCGGTCCGGCGCGAGGGCGAAAGGTTCGAGAAAGCCGATCTCGTTGGCGGCGGGGGCGGGCATGGTGTGGAGCAGGAACAGTCCGAGAGCGGCGGGCCAGGATCGCCGGCTGGAGAGTGAAAAAAAAGCGCGCGGCGGAGATGAAGTCGTTTTCATAACGAGTGGTGGGTCAGGGATTGAAAATTCCGCCTGGCGGGCGACGGGCGGCGAATCGAGGCGGAAAGAGCGTGAAATTTAAGTCTATGATAATTATAAACAAAAGCAAGCCGCCGGGAGCGGCGAACCACCCGCAGTCGCGGGCGTTGCAGCCGGGCAGCGGGACGCCCCCTTTCGCACGACCGCAGGCGTTACCCTGAAGACGCGCCACCCTGCGAAATCTTGGAAAGACGCGGGCATTTTTCGAGCCGCCACGTTCCCGCATGAGTGCGGGCCGCGCGCGCAAGATCGTGCCGACCGGCGTCAACCGGGAGAAAGCGGAGGGCGAGGTGCTCCGCTCCAGCGGGCTCGCCCGCCTGACGGGGTGTTGTGATCCGGCCTATTCCTCGACCGGCACGCCGGGCTTCCAGGTGGCGCGGTAGTAGCGTTGCGGCGCCTCGGGATCGCGCGGCAGAGTGAGACTGATGCGACCGTCTTCGACGAAATCGTAGCCGATCTCTTCCCAGAGGGTCAGGTCGTCGGAGGTTTCGAGGTAGTAAAGGCGGCCGTTGACCGGGTCTTCCAAGGCCAATTCCCAAGGGTCGGTGGCGCTGCCGGTCCCGCCGGCTTGCAGCGAGAGTTCGGGCATGAGGTGCGGCGCGATACCGGCTTGGGTGATGGCGCTGGCCGAATAGGCCACGAATTCGGCATCCCATCCCGCGTCCTCGCTGGCCACGTTGAACTGGTGAAGCTCCGCGGTGATGACATTGCGTCCGTTCCGCAAGCGGGAGCGGTCGATGAGATGGGTATACCACCGCTGTTCCCGGGAGCCGCTGACGTCCTCCCGTGCTCGCGTTGAAGGCAGCATCTGGCCGGAGGAGGGCAGGTTGTCCCGGAAAAGCTCGACGCCGTTGAGATACACGACCACCCCGTCATCGCGCTGGTAATTGAAAACCAGCCGCTCGTAAGAATCGATATTCTCGATCTCAAAGGACTTGCGGAAGTAGTAAGTGATGACGCCGGGAGCCAAGGTGGTGACTTCGCCATCGTTGCCGAAGCCGAAACGGCTGGCACCCGTTCTGAGCCAGGTGTCGTCGAAATCCACCTCCCGCCAGTTCGCGGCGGGCAGGGTGCCCGGATCCCAGTATTTCCACTCGGAGCCCGTTCCGAATACGACTTCGGGAAGATACAGTCCGCTGACGGTGATGGTGAGTTTGCCGGACAGGAGGGTGGAGCCATCCGGCAGCGTGGCGACCGCTTCGACGGGATAGGCGCCCACCAAGGGGACATCCCATGTCGCTTCATAATAGGGGCCGGTGGTGGACTCCGCGACTTTGAGCGAACCGGCATAGTATTCCACTTTGGTGGCGCCGGCGACGCTGAACGAATTGAACTCCATGGGCGCCCGCGCGGAAACCGTTTCGCCGCCGTAGGGCTTGGTGAGGTAAAAGCCCTCCCCGCCGGGCTGCAGTCCGGTCAACTCTAGATCGAAGCCAAGATCACTGCTGTCCCCGGCAGCCTGATGGACTTCGACCGCGAGGAGGTTTTCACCCGCGACGAGTTCCGTCTTCGGCAGGATCACATCCACGACCTGCGACTCGGCGGCGCCGGAGATGGCGGAGGCGGCGAGGGTGAAGGGGGTGATTTCGCCCTCGGGCATGTTGAAGCGGAAAATCTCCTTTTCGTTGAGATAGACCACCGCGCCGTCATCGGCGAGCAGCCGCAGCCGCAACGCGGAGAAGCCCGCGGCGTCGGCACCGGGAAATTTTTTGCGGAACCACGCGGTGACATTCCGGGCCTCGGGATCGGGGCCGAACTGGAGCAGGGTGGCCTCGCCATCGTTGCCGTAACCCAGCTTGCCGACGCCCGTGGACCAGGATGTGTCGGAATAGCTCACCTGCCGCCAACGGGTGGCGACTTCGTATTCATCGTGATAGCGCCATTCGCTGGCAAACGGGATCAGGACCGTGCCCAAGCGCGGTGCGGCGACCTCCAAGGAAACCTCGTTGCTGGCCAAGGCGCCACCGGCGGAATCCGTCGCGGTGGCGGTGATGACATGCGTGCCGGGCGTGGCCGCATTCCAAACAAATTCATACGGAGCCGAGGTGATCTCACCGATCTTGGCGGCGCCGGCGAAGAATTCGAGCTTGGCGATCTGGAGCCCTTCCCCGACCACCACGTCCGCGGTGATCCGCGGCGTCTCCGGCAGCGCGGTGTCGGCGGTGGCAATGGCCAGCAGCGGCGCGCGGGGGGCGGCGCCTGTGGCTTCCAGCCAGCAGGCGAAGCTCAGGTCGTCGCTGGTGGCCACGCTGCTTTGGTGAACCTCGGCGGCCAGCACGTTGCGACCGGCCACCAGCAGGGAAGGCGGCACGCTGAAGGTAAAGACACTATTTTCGATGCTCGCGGGGCCGGCATCCGCCGCACGGGTATCGTAGGCCAACGCGCCGTCCGGCAGGTTGCTGCGGTAAAATTCCACCCCGTTGAGATAGAGCGCCGCGCCGTCGTCGCGGATGAGGCGCGCGATCACCGAGGTGAGGGCTTGCGGGTCGGTGACGTTGAAGGCGGTGCGGAAATACGAGGTGATGGGACGGTCGCCCGGCGTGCCACTGATGATGGTCGTCGCTTCGTCCTCATCGCCGTAACCCAACTGGGCGGGGCCCTCGAACCACGCTGAGTCATCGAAGCCCGGAAGCTCCCAGCCTTCCGGCGCCGCCGAGGTCTGAGAGCGATAGCGCCAGACCGCATCGGCCGCCAGCAGCGTGGCAGGCGCGGCGACGACGCTCACGGGGTTGGAGCCGGAGACGGCTTTGTTGTTGTCCGAAAAGGTGACCTCGGCACGCAACACATATTCACCCACGGCCGGGGAAGCCCATTCGAAGGTATAGGGGGCGGAGTCATCCTCGCCCAACTTGGTATTACCGGCGAAAAACTCCACCTTGGTGACGGTGAGGGTTGGGACTCTGGTTTTGACGACGGCTTCAATCGTGCGGCTCGCCACCGGCGCGGTCAGCACTTCCCCGGACACGGGTGAAGCCACATACACCAAACGATCTCCCTCGCCTTCCAACTCGGTTCTGACGCGAAGGGCGGCGTCAAACGACATATTGCCCACGGCGGGGGAAGCAATGTGGGTTTCCGCCGCCAATACATTGTCCCCGGCCAAGAGCAAGCCCTCCGGCAAATCCTCCGTTTTGATATCATAAACGATATAAGGAAGCGGATTCAGCGGCAAGTCCGCATACGTCTCGGAAGTCGGCGCCTCGTCCGATATGTTATCACGGAAAATCTCCACGCCGTTGAGATAGACCACTACCCCGTCGTTGCGCATCACCTCCAGTCTCAGGCCCGGCACCTGCGCCGGGTCTTGGATGGTGAATTTCTTTCGGAAATAATAGGCTGGCCACTTGTTGTTCCGTTCATCCCCATAGGAGATCGTGGTTTCCACGCTTCCGTTGCCGGGACCATATCCGAAAACCGCCCCTCCTTCAACCCAATCGGCGTCGTCGAACGCCACCTCCCTCCATACCTCGGCGGGCTCTTCTCCGGTGGCGAAATAACGCCAGTTGGCCGCTCTTCGGGCGATCAATTCCGGAGTCAGGGAAAAGCGTGGGGATGCGGAAACCACCAAATCGATGCCGCTCCCGGAATCCGGACCGATCTCGACGGGCGACGTGTGGAACCGGGCGTAGTTCAACGTGTCGAGGAGATCATCCAGCGCGGAGATCGTGTAATTGCCATCCGCCAGATTGGGGATGATGTAAGAGCCATCCGATTGCGACCACGTCGAACTTTGTTGCCCGCTATCGAGATGAGTGGCGGTGACATAGATCCCGGCAGCCGGTTTTTGCTCCAAATCCACCACCCGTCCCGTGATTTGCAGGGGGCGCGGCACGGTTCCCCCGTTACCCACCACATCGACCACCACCGTGCCTCGGGCTGTGCCTCCCTTCATATCGCTGACCAAGCACTCCACCGTGTAACGCCCCGGGGTGAAAAAAGTGGCGGACTGCTCGGGCTGGTTATCCAAGCTGAACACGCCATCGCCGAGATGCCACGAATAGGCCAGCTCGTCGTTGTTAGGATCCGAGGCGGTGGCGGAAAACCCGACTGCACCGCCGGCCGGAATCGTCGTGGCGTCGGCTGTCACGCGCACGATGGGTGGTTGGTTGGCGGCGACGGGGCCGAAGGTGATCTGCACGTCCAACGATTCCGGAAAGGTGCCGCCTTTGCGCACGGGCGTGATATGCACGCCATCGCCGCCATCCGCCGTCGGATCGGAAAAGGTCCGGCCGATGGGCAACGCCCAATGATCCAGGCCAGGAAACACATCGAACAAGGTATTGTCGTCACCGCTCGCATCCGCCTGTTGGAGAAGCACGCTGCTATTGAGGAAATCGCTGGTCATTCCGCTACGGAAATCCAGGTAATACGGCTGCTCGCCCCCGTCGAAGCGAAGGGTTCGGCGTCCGCGCGAATTGATGTCATCGACGGCAAACAACCGGTAAATTCCGGAATTGGAAACCCGGCCGGAATCCCCGCTAGGAAGCCATTTGATGAGCCGCTTGTGGCTGCCCATGTAATCGTGACCTTGGCTGATCTCGTAACGGTCCCCCATGGTATCATACGGGTTGCCATATTCCACCAGTTCCCCGCCGACCAAAGTGGCGCGGCCGTGCGGGAACAGCGCACGGGCATGATCCAAGCCAAAATTATGTCCCATTTCGTGAACGGTCGTCACCATGTCGAAATGTCTCGCTCCGGCGATATGCAGCCCCTTTATCCCCACATAACCCAGTCCGCCATAGCCGGCCAATGGCTTGTCCGTGGTGTAAAGGCCGATGAAATCATACCCATCGACGTTGACTCCCGCGTTCCGGGCCAAATCAAGAGCCTCCCAATATAAGACATCCAATCCCCGGTGATCATACTCCGCCCCTTCTTTGCTGGCCCGCAGAATGGGACTGACTGCCGAGCCGGTGGGGTTCATGGGAGCGAGGGTAAAGGTGCCATATGACATGCGACGAAATTCCGCCTGCATCTCCTGCAACAATTCCCCGGCCCGTTGCTCGCTGATCGTGGCCTGCTCACCTTCGTAATCCGAAAAATCCACGCGCAAAAAGAGGTATCTCTTGGTTCCCTGGGTGTAAAGGGATTCGATCTCCTGCGGATCGACGCCCTGCACAGGACCACCCGCCACCGCCAGCGCGAGCCGGTTCACCGGCGAGCCGAGCGCCGAGGCCGCATGGGTCGCGCAGCAGAGCAAACGGGTCTCCCCGCCGATCCGCAGCGCCACCGTCGAGGAAGAAAGGCCCGCCTGGTCCGGAGAAGAGGCCGCCGCGAAATGACCGGGCACGCCGCCCGCCTGCTTGATCGCCTCCTCCGTCTCCTCTGCCTCAAGAGTTTCCGGCTCTGGACTCAACGCCATGATTTTGTCCGCCTCGACCAACGAAGGTTCGGGCGGGTTGGTGGTGGCAGTGGCGGGCAGCATGATGCCGTGGAGGGCGAGATTCTCGTGAGTCCTCCAATTCAAGGCCTCACCACTGGGAAAAATTTCCACGATTTCACCCTCAAACGTGGTCGAACGAGCCATAAGCGGCAGATGGCGGTCCGCCCCCTGCGGATGCGTGGCGGCCACCACCCGGTAATCGGCACGGGTGTTGACGCGCTCTTCCAACAGCGACTCCACGGCAGCGGGCAGGGTGCGGCGCACGGGCACGGGCACAGCGAGTTCCAGCGCCCGCTGGGGGTTGTTCATGATCTTGTCAGCCAGCAGCCGGCGGCGGTTGGTCGCCAAGGCGACGCCTTCTTCTTCCAGCGCGGCGGCGGTGGCGGCGGTCCGGGCCTGCCAGTGCTCCGTCCACATTTTGAATTCGGCAAAGCCCGCTTCGGGCACGGCTCGCGCCCACAGCTCCGACTGCCGGGGCGCGAGGGCGAAGGCGGCGGCGGGCGGCGTGTCGTCGTCATCTTCCGGTTCGCGCGGCGTCGCTTCAGGCGCCGCGGGGGCTTCCGGGGTGACGACTTCGGCCGATGAGGCGGGCAGGGCTTTGCTTTCCGCGAGGCGCGTCGAATCCGTCCGACGAATCAGAAAGGGCAGCAACAAACAAAGAGCGAGCAAAGCCGCGGCGGCGGCCAGAAGCGGGATTCTACGGAACATATGGATGAGGCTGGAGCAAAAGTCGTCAAAGGAGCGGCGGAGACAACGTGCCCCGGCACTTTTTCCTTAGCCTTAGTCATAAGGATCACTCGCGCCGCAGACAAGGTGATTTTTTCATCGAAACGGCGCTCCGCCGCGGGAGCGGCGCCACTCTCTCTTTTTTCCCCACCGTCCGCGTCTTTGGTGGTTTTCACGCTCCGGTGCGGGCTGGGAGCCCCTTCCTTGGCCCGAAGAGACGGCGCGGGTAGGGTGGCCATCCTGGCCGCCGTGGAAGGCGTCTCGCCTTCCACAAAAAAGGGTGGCCGCGGCATTCCGATGATTCCGCGCCAGGAAACGTCTTCCCGGACGAACCCTCCGGCAGGACGCCGGACGAGGCGGGCCGGAGGCGCCACCCTACCCAGGGCTCCCGTTCGGGTGCTCAACACCTACGAAGCCCGTATCACGCCCCTCCCTCAAGCCCTGCGTGCGCCCCCTTCGATGGACCATCAGTTGAGCACGGCGCAATGGGTGCCTTTGAGGACGCCATCCACAGTGTGGAGCAGCTCGGGCAGCGAGTAGGGTTTTTGCAGGAAGGAGATCTCGCGCTCGGCCGCGAGGCGGAGGAGGCCGTCCTTGTCGGTGTAGCCGCTGCTGAGCAAGGCGGGCAGACCGGGTTTGCAGGCGAGCACGCGGTCGATGAGGTCCACGCCGTTGCCGTCGGGGAGCACGGCGTCGCTGAAGATCATGTCGAACCGGCCGTCTTCGCTCTCGAAGACGCTCCAGGCTTCGCCGACGCTCTTGGCAGGGATGACTTCATACCCGTGCTGGCTGAGCGCGGTGGTGACGAAGCGGTTGACGGCCTCTTCGTCCTCGATGAGGAGCAGGCGCTGGCCGGCGCCGCGGATCAATTGCTCGCGCTCGATCGGGGCGGGGGTCGGGGTGGTCACGGTTTCCCCGGTCGCGGGCAGATAGACGTGGAAGGCCGTGCCCAGGCCGGGGGCGCTGTCCACTTCGAGGCCGCCGCCATGTTGCTCCACGATGGAGTAAATGACGGAGAGACCGAGGCCGGTGCCGTCGCTGCCCTTGGTGGTGAAGAAGGGATCGAAGATGCGGTCGTGGAGTTCCGGGGGGATGCCGGCGCCGGTGTCTTTCACGGTCAGGCACACCAGCGGGCCTTGGGAAAGGCGGCCGCCGAGGAGCGGCACGCCGTCGCCGTCCGGAGGCAGCGCGTGCGTCCGGATGGTGATGGAGCCGCCGGCGGGCATGGCGTCGCGCGCGTTGACGATGAGGTTCATCACCACCTGCTGGAGTTGGCCGGGATCGGCGAGCACCGCGGGCAGGGTGGAGTCGAGATCGGTTTCGAGCCGGATGTTTTCGCCGATGATGCGCTGGAGCAGGTTGTTCATCGACTTGAGTTCATCATGCAGGTCGAGGCGCACTTTGCTGGCGACTTGTTTTTTGGAGAAGGCGAGCAACTGGCGGGTGAGGGTGGCCGCATGCTGGGCGGCGCGGCGGATTTCCGCCAGTTCGAGGGTGTGCTCGCCACCGGCGGGGAGGCGTTCGAGCAAGAGATCGGCGTAGCCGATGATGGGCAGGAGCGTGTTGTTGAAATCGTGGGCGATGCCGCCGGAGAGCCGGCCGACGGCCTCCATGCGCTGCGCGCGGGTGAGTTGCTCCTGCAAGCGGCCCTTTTCGCGCTCGGCCCGCGAGCCATGGAGGGCATGGGAGAAAGAGCAGGCGGCCATGTCGAGCAGATCCAGGCTTTCGCGAGGCCAGGGCGGCAGGGCGGCGCTTTCCAGGCTGAGGTAGCCGAGCAGCCGCTCGCGTTCGATCAAGGGGACGATGGCGACTTTGGCCATGCCGCGCGCGCGCGCGATCTCGGCCGCCAGCACGTCGTTGGATTTGGGGGATTTCAGATCAACCGCGTCCATCCCGTCCATTTCATCCATCGCCGCGGGCAGCGGCTGGTTATGAAACGTGGGCTGCAAGCGCGGAACCTCCGGCGCGCACCATTCGTAGGCGCAGGACACGCAGCACTGTTGGTCATCCAGCAGATACAAGGCGGCGGCATCCGCGGCCGACGCGCGGCCGATTTTTTCCAGGGCCGCCTGCCAATGGGCGGCATTCTGCCCCGGCGGCAGGGCCAGAAAGTCGGAGGAAAGGTCGTTGAGGAGCGACTCCAGCCGGGCGCGGCCCGCGAGCGAGGCTTCGGCGCGCGCGCGCTCTTCGATCTCATCCAGCAACCGCCGGTTCGTCTCCTCCAACGTGCGCGTGCGCTCGGCCACCATCGACTCCAAATGCTGCTGGTGGTGCCGGAGCTGCAACGCGGCCTGGCGCGCGACCGTCACGTCGCGCAACAGCACGACCGCGCCGGTGGCCTGACCGGACGCATTCTTCACCGGACGCGCGGAGACCTCGGCGGCGACCAGCGCGCCATCGGTCCGGCGCAGCATCACCTCGGTCAGCATCTGATCCTGCCCGCCGAGCGCGGCGAGGGAAGGATGCGGCAGCAGCCGGCCGGTCGCCGCGTCGTAGATGGGGTTGACGTTGGCGACGGGCTGGCGGTGCACGCGCAGGGCGCTCCAGCCGGTCAGCCCTTCCGCGGCCGGGTTCATGAACGCGATCTGGCCCGCGGCGTCGGCGACGATCACGCCGTCGGCCATGCTGGTGAGGATGGTCACGAACCACTCGCGGTTGTCGCGGATGGCGCGCTCCAGGCCGGATTGGTGCAGGGCGATCTCGATCGTCGAACGCAGCCCCGCCTCGTCGAAAGGTTTGACCAGATACCCCGCGGGATGGACGGCCTTGGCGCGCTCGAGCACGCCCTGGTCCGAATACGCGGTGAGAAAGACCACGGGGATGTCCCACTGCCGCCGGATCTGCGCCGCGGCCTCGATGCCGTCCATGTCCCCCTGCAAAATGATGTCCATGAGGATGAGGTCGGGCCGGTGCTCGAGAGCCAGTCGCACGGCGTCGCGGCCGGTGATGGCCACGCCGATGACCTCTCCGCCCATGCTGGCGAGGCATTCGGAAATATCCTCCGCCACGATGCGCTCGTCATCGACGACCAGGAAGCGGCGGCGCTGCGGCGGGACGCCGGCGGCGGGCGTGGGGCGGGGCGCTCCCGCCGGCAGGGCGCTCATGTTCTCCTGCGGGGGATCGGTCAAAGCCAAAGTGGATGTTCGCATCATAGACGTTCTCGGTAAATGGATTCGCGGAAATTGATCTCCACCCGCAGACCTTGATCGTCGGTGTGGGTGATGGAGCCGTGGAGTTGTTCTGTCAGCAACCGGACCAGGCGCATGCCCAGGGACGTGCAGCGGCCGGGATCGAAATCCGCCGGCAGGCCGGGGCCGAAATCCTTCACCACCAGGGTGAGCGATTTGTCCTCGTTGCGGCGGAGTCCGACAATGATGAGGCCGGGGCGGCCTTCGGCGGTGGCATACTTGAGCGCGTTCTGCACCAGCTCGGTGACGATGAGGCCGCACGGCAGCGCGGTGTCGATACCCAGCGAGATCGGCTCCGCCTCCAGCCGGAGCTGGGGCAGCGTCTGCGAGCCGCCGCCCACGCGCATCAGCTCGCTGGTCAGCGTTTCGAGATAGCCGGGCATGTGGATGGTGGCGAGGTTTTCCGCCTGGTAGAGGCGCTCGTGGATGAGGCCCATGGAGCGGATACGCGCCTCGCTCTCGCGGAAGAATTTCCGCGTCGTCTCGTCCTGCGACCCGCGCGCCTGGAGCCGCATCAGGCTCGCCAGCATCTGCATGTTGTTCTTCACGCGGTGGTGGATTTCGCGCAGCAGCACGTCCTTTTCCCGCAAGGCGGCCTGCTCCTGCAACGACTGGCGCAGCTTGCCTTGGGAATGGTCGAGCGAATCCATCATCGTGTTGAGGGATTCGGCGAGATCGCCGATCTCGTCGTCGGACTTGAGCGCGATGCGCGAGTCGAGCGTGCCCGCCGCCACGCGTTGGGCGAACTGCTGGAGCGAGCGGATGGGCTTAGTGAGATTGCGGGCGAGCAGGTAGGAGGCGAAGGCCGAGAGCAGGAACGTGCCGCCGCAGATCAATCCGGTCATCTGCCACAACCGGCTGACCGACGCCTCATAGGGCTCCAGCGAGAGGCCCGCGTGCAACCAGCCCCAGGGCTGCCCCGAGACGTGGAGCCGGAGCGTGTGGTGGTAAACCCGGCTCCCGCCGGAAATCTCGTTTTCCACCATTTCCCCCTCGGGCGGCGACTCCGCGGACGGCGTCCACCGGCCGCCAAGCCAATTCTCGTCCCACTGCCGTCCGTCGCGCACGCTGAAGGACCGCCCGTCGGCGCGCGTCAACACGAGGTAACGCAGATCGGGGGATTCGCTGACCAGTTCCTTCATCCGCGCGATGACCACCGCGAAATCATCCGCCAGCGCGGCGGTGATGGCCGCGGATTCCAGCGAGGCCGTCAACTCACTGGCGCGCTGCCGCAGCGTGTTCTTCGCCGCCTGCTCCTGGAAGCGCAGCATGAAGATGGCGATCAAGCTCACGGTGAGGGCCGAGACCAGCCCGCACATCACGGTGAGCTTTTCCTGCAAACTCCGGCGCCGGAGCCGGTTCGCGGGACGCCGCACAGGCGGCCGGCGCGGCCGTTCCTTGATGCCGGTGGAGGGAATGAACGCCTCGCTCATGGCGCGCCCCTCCTCGCGGGCGTTTTCGGCGGCAACGTGGAGGCCGCCGGTTTGATTTTTTCGAGGGCGGTGGAGAGCGTCGTATTGAAAGGGACGAAGGCCTCCACCTTGAGCAACGACGCCAGCGCGCGGCCCTGGGCGGAGGTCCCCAGCGCCCGCGCCACCTCGCGCAGGCGTTCCGTCGTGCCGCGCACCGGGCCGCCGCCGAGCAGCCCGAGCACGAGGCCGGGAAAGGGCGGGGATTCCGCCAGGCGCACGCAGCGCCGGCCCAACTCCGGATTCTCCAGCGTCGCCTGGATGAGGGCCGACTCGGGCACCACGCAGGCCTGCGTTTGGCCCAGAAAGGTCCGCAACAGCGCGATCTCGGCATCCGGCTCGCGCACCAGCCGCGGATAGACGCCCGCCGGGAGCGGATGGTCCTGCTGCCACGCGTTGAACCACCACCGCGGCAGCCGCCCCTGCCCGCCCTCGGCGATCCCGACGAGGTGGGGACGAACCGGCGCGGCTTCATGGGCGATCAACACCCACACACTTCCGGGACGGTCCGCCTCATTCCGCGAACGGGTCATCATCAGCGGCTGAAAGGCCGGATCACGTTGCCGAAACGTCAGGTATTCATCCGCGGTCATCATCATCACCGTCGCCCCGGCCGGCGGGAAATCCCCGCGAACCACCCGCTCTCCCGGTTCATATTCCACGCGCACCGGACGCCCGGTGCCCAAATGCAAATGCCGCGCCAGCAGCCGCGTGCCCAATCGCTCCGCCTCCCCCCGCGCCGATGAAAAACAGTCGTCCGACACCACCACCCGCACCGCCACGCCCGTCCCCTCCGCGATGCTCGCCCGCCGGCCGATCTCCTCTGCCCCGGCCTCATCCGGTGCCGCAACAACCCTCATTCCTCCCCCCACCATGGAGAAGACGATCAAACTCAGGCATGACATGAGGCGAACCATTGAAACAGTTATAAATAATGGAAAGTATAGTTTTTCTTTCTATTTTGACAATCAAATTGTGAGTCTTTCAGCAACTTTGTGGCAAAAGCGACGGATTAAGTGTTCTTAATATCATATTATTCTCGCGCATTACCGTTGTAACCAATAATACCATTATTCATTCAACCCTCATTCATGGACCAGCCCATGAACACCGGCCGCAGCGGCCTTACCGGCCCGGCTCCCGCCCGACCTGCGAAACGCGGACTCGACGCCGGGGCGGAACGTGCGACACTCGCGGTCTCCTTCGGTTTTTTCCTTCCGTCTTCGTCTTCCCTTCTTAAAATCACGCCATGTCCAAAGCCATTATGGATCCCGAGGAGGTGCGGCGTTTCGCCGAGGAACTGAAGCGTTTCGGCGGGGATCTCGAAAGCCGCCTCGCGGCGCTGCAATCCCGCTTCAACGCCCTCGGCAACACGTGGCAGGACGACGAGCACGAGAAATTCGCCGCCGAATTCACGCCCACCATCAAAACGCTGCGCAAATTCATCGAAGCCGCCGGCACGCATTCGGGGCACCTGCTGCGCAAGGCCCGCCGGATCGAGGAGTATCTGCAACAGCGTTAGGCCCGCCTCTCATGAAACCAGGCGCCCATCTTGCCTCCACCGAAAGCCTCGATGCCTTCCGGGCCGAATTGGCGGAATTCATCGCCGACGCGAACCGCGCACTGGACGGCATCACCGACGACGTGCGCCGGGTCCGCCTGTGGCTGGAGAACGACCGGCGGCCGCATTGGGAGCGCGAGCTGCGCCAACGCCTGCGCCGCCGCGAACGCGCCGAGCAGGAGCTTTTCCAAGCGCGGCTGTCCGCGATGAAGCAGGATCTCTCGCTCCAGCAGATGCAACTGCGCCACGCGAGCGAAGCGGTGCGCGAGGCCGAGGAAAAACTCCGCGCCCTCAAACGCTGGCAGCGCGATTTCGACCCCAAAGTCGCGCCGCTCCTGCGTCCCATCGAGCGCCTGCGCGAGCACGTCGGCCGCACCCTGCCCCGGGGCCTCGCCTCCCTGCATCGCGCCGCGGAAACGCTCGAAGCCTACCGCGCCGGCTCCGTGCCGCCGGCAGCAGCGCCGGACGTGTCGGACACGCCCCCCGCTCCCGAATCCTGAGCGTAGCGCTTCATCGCAACTTAACCCACTCTCTGCCACACTTTCCCCATGAACCAGGCCGCGCTGAACCGCCCATTGAAAAAACTGCTCGACCACTGGGCCGAATTGGAAACCCAATGGCGGGACGCCCGCGCCCACGAGTTTCACCAAACCTACCTGCTCGATCTCCCGCACAGCGTGCAGGTGGTGGGCCACAACGTGCTGCAATTGCAGGCCGTGCTTCAGCAAATCAAAAATGAGTGCGAGTAACCACGCCCCCGTCAGCCGCGCCCTGGCCCTGGCCGATCGGCTAAAGACCGCCGCAGAAGCATTCGCCGCCCGCGAGGACCAGCTCGAGCGCCGCCACCGCGCCGACGTGTTCGCCGCGCAACGCCGCCACGAGGCCGCCCTGGAAATCACGCGGGAAAAATACCTTTCGCTCCGGCAACAGACCGGGACGGCCCACGCCCAAGCCCGCCGGCGGGCCGTGGAGGCCTTCAACCACCGCGAGCAACGCCTCGCCCGCGCCCGTGCCCATGCCGAGCGCGCCCTCACCCTGCGCGTCGAAAAAGAGCGGGGCGCGAAATTGCTCGGCCTCCAGCACGACGAGTTGCAGGCCGAGCGCCGGCTCCAGCATCGCAAGGAGGAACTTGCCACGCTGCGGGCCGACCTGCGCGCAGAGGCAGCGGAGTCGCGCCGGTTGGCGGCCCGCGCGCGCGGTGGGTTCTTCGGGCTGTGGCAACTCGGCCGGCTCTTCGGCGGCCGCCACGACCAAGCGCTGCCCAATCCGCTGGTCGAGGCCACCGCCACCGCCGCCACCCTGCGGCGCCACGCTGCGGACGCCTTGCAGGAAGCCACCCGCGAGTGGCAGGCCTTCCGCCGCGGAAATCTCTTGCCGCGCCTGCTCGGCGCGCTGACCTCGCCGTGGCTCACCCTCGCGTGGAGCGTCGTCCTCACCGCCGGCGTGGTTTACCGGCAGGACGTGCCGACCAGCACGCTGCCGCTGCCCGACCACTGGCTGATGGCCGGCCTGTGGTGGCTCGCCGCCGCCGTGCCGCAGGTCGTGGTGAATTTCCTCCTCACCCGCCACCTCGACGCCGCGGCCCGGCTCATCGCCACCCCGCTCAAAAAAGCCCGCGTCTTCCAGCACGCCGCCCTCGAAGCCACCGTGCGTGAGGAAGCCGCCCTCCAACAGGAGCACGTCGTGCGGGACGAGCAGCACGCCGAGACCTCCGCCACTTGGGAAACCACGCAAACCACGGCCGCGCAGGCCTTGGAGCAAGGCATCCGGCGCTTGCAGGAAAAATGGCTTCGCGGCGCGGCCCGCAGCGAAGCCCGCCACACCCGCACCATGCGCGAGCTGGATGCCAGCCAGCCGCAAACCCTGCGCCGCTTGCAGGAAGAAGGCGACGCCGCGTGGGCCCAGCTCAACGAAGAAGCCGCGGCGGAAAAAGCCCGGCTGGAACAAGACTACGCGGAGAATTGGGACCGCCTCGCCGCCGAATGGCGCGACATCGTCACCCCGCTCTGGCAGGAAATCGAACGCCATCAGACCGCCGCCACCGCGTGGTTCCCCCCATGGTCGCCCGCCGTGCTGGAGCAAGCCCGCCCGCTCGCCGGCGCCGCCACCGCCACCTTGCTCGGCCGGCTGGAAATCGAACCCGCCGCGTTCGCCGACGCGCTGTCGAAAGACCCGCGCCTCGCCCTCCCCTCCCCCGCCACCTTCCCACTACCGCTCACCCTCACCTTTCCCGGCGAAGGCACCCTGTTGCTGGAAACCGCCGCCACCGGCCGCGACGCCGCGCTCGGCGCGTTGAACGCGCTTGTCTTCC
>CAZQUC010000049.1:12932-15563 GCA_964596095.1 uncultured Enterobacteriaceae bacterium | reverse complement strand
TTCGTGCGGCTGGCGGCGGAGATGGTGGGGGCGGCGGCGCCGTTCATGGAGCGCAGCTTGGCGTATCATCCGGCCGGGGAAACGCAGCGGGCGATGGTGGCGGTCACCGAGCGGGAGGAGTATGCGCATTCCTCCGTGCCGGTCGTTTCCACCGAGGAGCTGTTCTCCCAGGTCCGCTACACCATGCTCAACCCCGGCACGAGTTTCGGCCGGTTGAAGCTCATGGAGGGCCCGACCACGCTCTCGGTGCGGGATATCCCGATCTTCCGCACCTTGCCCAATGATCTGACGCGCGTCGCGGGCATCATCAGCAGCACGCCACAGACGCCGCTCTCGCACATCAACCTCAAGGCCCAGCAGAACAAGACGCCGAATTGCTACCTGCGCGACGCCGAGACCGATCCCCAGATCGTGCCCCTGCTCGACAAATACGTGCAGATGACCGTCGCGCCCGAAGGGCTCACCTTGCGCGAGGCGACCCAGGCGGAGGTGGACACGTATTTCGAGGCGTTGCGCCCCACCGAGCCGCAGACGCCACCGCGCGATCTGACGCGGCAGACCATCCAGCGGACCTCGGCGCTGGGCTTCGCCGATTCCACCGCCTTCGGCGCCAAGGCGGCGAACGTGGCGCAGATGAAGAAATGGGAGATCCCGAATTGGCATTCCAGCAGTGAAACGATCCGGAAATGGTATCTTCCCACCGGCTGCGTGCCGGAAGGCTGGGCCGTGCCGTTTTATTTCTACGATGAGTTCATGAAGTATAATAACTTCTACCATGCGATCGCGCTCATGGTGGGAGAGGAGGACTTCAAAAACGATCCCGCCCTGCGCGAACGGCGGCTGAAAATACTGCGCGACCTGATCGAGGCCGGCGACATCCCCTTCTGGCAACACACCGCGTTCGCCGACGTGCTAGCCGCTTATGCCGCGGGCACTTCGCTGCGCTGCCGTTCCAGCACCAACAACGAGGACCTGCCCAATTTCAACGGCGCCGGGCTCTACAGTTCCTACACTCATCACCCGCACGAGGGACATTTGTCCAAAACCATCAAGCAGGTGTGGGCCAGTTTGTGGAATTACCGCGCGTTCGAGGAGCGGGAATTCCAGCGCATCGACCATTTCACGGCCGCGATGGGCGTGCTGATTTATCCCAATTACGACGACGAGATCGCCAACGGCGTGGCCGTCAGCAAGAACATCTTCGATCCCAACTGGCCCGGCTCCTACGTGAATGTCCAGGCCGGGGAGGCGCTGGTGACGAACCCCAGCCCCGACGCCGTGCCGGAGGAATTCCTCGTCGCCGATCTGGGCCTCGTCGGCCAAGCGCGCTACGAGATCCAATACACACGCTTTTCCAACCTCGTGCCCGCGGGGACCACGCTGCTCACCCAGCAGCAGGTGTGGGATCTCGCCGACATGCTCGCGGCCATTCGTTACAACTTCCGCTCCCTCTATGGCCGATTCGATTCGGGCTTCGCCATGGAGATCGAGTTCAAGCTCACGCCCGACCAGCGGCTGGCCATCAAACAGGCCCGCCCGTGGGTGGAGTGAGGCCCGGTGATGGAAGGGATCTGGAGTGCGGATGGCTTGCCTCCGCTTTTGGGCTCACCGGCTTGCCGGGGAGGAGGAGAGCGCGTTGAGGAGTCCCGCCCCGAGGGGCAAGCCCCTCTCCCCCAGAGCGGAGGCAAGCCGTCCGCGCTCCAGAAAGGCCGTCACACGTCGCAAATCCCCACCGCCTGCTTGAGCGACGCGAGGGCATCGGGGCGGGCGGGGATGAATTCCTGGGCGACGTGCCCCTTGTAGCCGGAATCCACGATGGCGCGCATGATAGCGGGATAGTGCAACTCCTGCGACTCGTCGATCTCGTTGCGGCCGGGCACGCCACCGGTGTGGTAGTGGGCGAAGTATTGGTGGTCGCGCTTGATGGTGGCGATGATGTCGCCCTCCATGATCTGCATGTGGTAAATGTCGAAAAGAAGCTTGAACCGCTCGGAGCCGATCCGTCGGCACAACTCCACGCCCCAGGCGCTCTTGTCGCATTGGTAATCGTGGTGATCGACCCGGCTGTTGAGCAATTCCATGACGAGGGTGATGTTGTGTTTCTCCGCGAGCGGCAGGAGTTTCTTCAAGCCGTCGGCGCAATGTTTGAGGCCGGTTTCGTCGTCGAGCCCGGCGCGGTTGCCGGAGAAGCAGATGAGGTGCCTCGCGCCGAAGTCGGCGGTGGCCTTGAGATACGGCTCGTAGGCTTCGACGAGGAGATCGTGATGCTCGGGGCGGTTGAACCCGTGGCTGATGCCGCCGATCTTCGTGCCATCGGGCAGCGTCGCGGTGGGGTTGGAGACCATCGCGCAGGTGAGGTCGTGCTTTTTCAGAGTCGCGAAATCCTGGGGCGCGATGAGATCGATGGAGGTGAGGCCGAGCGCCTTGCCCTCGCGGCAGAAATCCTCCAGCGGGATTTTGCCATAGCACCATTTGCAGGCGGAATGGTTGATGCGGCCCTTGAGGCCGGAAGCCTCATCGGCGGCTTGCAAGCGCTGCGCCAGGCCGGCGGCGGCAAGAACGGTGGCGGAGGTGCGCAGAAACGCGCGGCGGGGCGTGGTGGTTGGTTTCATGCGCGCAGTTTACATCCAC
>CAZQUC010000049.1:11398-12832 GCA_964596095.1 uncultured Enterobacteriaceae bacterium | reverse complement strand
CCGTGCTCGATCGTGCCGCCCAGGCCGGAAAATTCCTGCGTCAGCAAATGGGAAAGCGCGATGGGCGTCAGCTCCGGCGTGTGGCAGGAAAGCAGGACCCCCAATGGTTCGTCGCTCAACAAAAGGCGGATCGTGTGCAGCAAGCGCGGCAGGTCGTCTTCGATCTTGAAAATCTCGCCTTTGGCGCCGCGCCCGTAGCTGGGCGGGTCGAGGATCACGAAATCATACCGGCGGTCGCGGCGGTGCTCGCGTTCGAGGAATTTGCCCACGTCATCGACGATCCAGCGGATGGGCGCGCCGGCGAGGTTGTTGAGCGCGGCGTTGTCCCGCGCCCAATCGACCATGCCCTTGGAGGCATCGACGTGGCAGACCTCGGCGCCGGCGTGGGCGGCGGCGAGCGTGCTGCCGCCGGAATAGGCGAAGAGATTCATCACCCGCGCGGGGCGGTGCTGCCGGCGCGCGAAGGCCGCGACGCTCTCGCGGATGGCGCGCCATTGGTCGCGTTGCTCGGGGAAAATCCCGAGATGCCCGAAATCCGTGGAGCCGAGCCGGAAGACGAGGCCATCGACGCGGATCGTCCACCGCTCCGGCAGGCGCTCGCGGCCGCTCCAGCGGGTCTTCTGCCCATCACGGAAAAAGCTGGCGTCGGCCTGGCGCCAGCGGGCGTCCGGCAGTTGCGGCCGCCACATCGCCTGCGCGCAGGGACGCGCCAGCGTGACCAGGCCGAAACGCTCCAGCTTTTGCCCGCGCCCGCTGTCGAGCAGTTCGTAGTCCGAGGTCGTGTCGCTCACAAGGAAGTGAGAGAGTTAGATAATAAGATAATTCCTCTTTCCGATTTGAGGAGCAAACTCACGACCCGGCCGTGGAGACGGTGCGCTTGGAAGGGCGTTTCTTGGGCCCGCCGGGCGCTTTCTCGCGTGGGGCGAATTTGAATTCGCTGATCCACCGGCCTTTGGGATTGAGCAGCAGGTTGGCGTCGAACGAGCGGCCTTTCTTGCTCTTCATCCCTCTGATGAGGCCGGTGTCGCCTTCGACGAAAAACTTCCGCGCTTGCTCCGGCGTGATCTCGACCGCGCACATCACGCGGCCGAGGCTCGCCTTCGGCTTGCACTTTTTGGCTTTCTTGGGATCGCCTTCCGGCTCGCGGAGGTGGCTCTCGCAGGTGTAACCGACGGGCGTGATGTAGATTTGATGCGGCAGGCCCGCCGCCTCGCACACCGGGCACGGGCAGAGGATGTTGGCGGAGTCGTTGACCGCCTCGATGGCGGCCTCCTGCTCGGGGCTTTTCGCGAAGACGAAATCGACCTTGCCCTTGGCGTTGATCTCCACGCCGGCGGAAAACTCCTTGCCGAAGCGGTTGATGAACCCGTCGAGCGGGCCGACGAATTTTTTCTCCAACAACTCGCGGAGTTCCGCCTCGCTCATCGGGCGTTG
>CAZQUC010000049.1:0-11298 GCA_964596095.1 uncultured Enterobacteriaceae bacterium | reverse complement strand
TGCCCGGTCATTTCCGGCGAAGCCAGCGCCTCCACGCCCGCTTCGTGGATCTGGTCGATGAGCGCGATGCCCTTGGTGGTGGCGACCAGATCGCGTTGCTGCCGCGCGATGTAGCCGTCCTGGATGAGGCCTTCGATGATGGCCGCGCGGGTGGCGGGCGTGCCGAGCCCGCGCTCGCTCATCGCCTCGCGCAGCTCCTCGTCCTCCACGAGCTTGCCCGCGCCTTCCATCGTCGAGAGCAGCGTCGCTTCATTGTAATGCGGCGGCGGCTTGGTCGTTTCGGCGTGGATTTCGATGAGGAAATTCTTCGCCGCCTCGCCTTCGCGCACCGGGCAGAGCAGGGCGTTTTCCTCGCCTTCCTCGACGGATTTTTTGCCATAGACCTCCAGCCAGCCGGGCACGAGGAGGATTTTGCCATCGGTCTTGAAAACGTCGGTGAGCGCCCCGGTGGCGATGCGTGTCAGCCGGGTCGTGACCTCGAATTCCGCCGCCGGGAAAAACACCGCGATGAAACGCCGCGTGACCATGTCGTAGAGCTTCTGCTCGGCCTCGTCGAGCTTGCCGGGGATCTGTCCGGTGGGGATGATCGCGAAGTGGTCGGAAACCTTGGCCCCATTGAAAACGCGCTTGGTGGGAAACACCAGATTGTCCCGCAACGCCTTCGCTGCGAAGCCGGGCAGATTCCCCACCACGCCGCCCTCGTCGGAAGAGGCGAAGGTCTTGAAGACATCCTTCACCGTGCCGAGATAATCCTCCGGCAGGTAGCGCGAATCGGTCCGCGGATAGGTCAGCGCCTTGTGCTTCTCATAAAGCGCCTGCGCCAGTTGCAGCGTGCGGCGCGCGGAGAAGCCGAAGCGGTTCGAGGCCTCGCGCTGGAGCGAGGTCAGGTCGTAAAGCAACGGCGGCGCCTGGCGCGTGGGCTTCTTCGTTTCGGTGACAATCCCGGTTTTCCCCTCGCAGCGCGCTTGGATGGCATCGGCCTCCTCAAGCGTCCACAGCCGGTCGGCGCGGGAGTGCGGGTCGGATTCGTCCTTTTGAAAATCCTCGCGCCACCAGCGGCCGCGGTAGTCGCCGGCCTCGACGCGGAAATCACCATACACTTCCCAGTAGGCTTTCGGCACGAAGGCCTGGATTTCTTTTTCCCGGCCGACGAGGATGGCCAGCGTCGGCGTCTGCACGCGTCCCGCCGGGGTGAGCCGGAAGCCGCCGAAACGCGAATTCACCGCGGTCAGCGCGCGGGTGGCGTTGATGCCCACCAGCCAGTCGCTCTCGCTGCGGCACAGCGCGGCATTGGCCAGCGGCTGCATCTCCTCGTCGCTGCGCAATTCACCGAACGCCTTCTGGATGGCGGTGTTGGTCATCGATTGCATCCACAGCCGCCGCGTCGGCTTTTTCACCCCCGTGGCTTCGATGATGTAGCGGAAAATCAACTCCCCCTCGCGCCCGGCGTCGCAGGCGTTGATGATCTCGCCCACGTCGCTCCGCTTCATGAGGCGCTTGAGCACTTTCAGGCGATCCGACGCGTCATCGCGCGGCTGCAGCTCGAATTTCTCCGGCAAAATCGGCAAGCTCTCGAATTTCCAACTTGGCTTCTTCCCCTCGGCCTCGCCCGGCAGCGCCAGCTCGACCAAGTGCCCGACCGCCGAGGAAATGACGTGGGTCTCGTTCTCAAAAAAATCTTTCTGCTTTTCGAACTTGGTCAGGCCGGAAACACGTCCCAGCACCCGCGCCAAATCGGCGGCCACGCTGGGTTTCTCGGCAATGATGAGTGTTTTCATCGACATAGGGATGGGTGGAAATGAGGCCCGACAGGTCGTTCGTTCTGAGCGGAGAAGTCCGTTCAAATGAATACTTTCTGGAATCGGGTTGGCCGACAGATTACCCACGCGTCAAGTCCGTCGTTGGGAAACCCCGCGGGGGGGCGCTTTGCCCCTGAGTCGCGAAGGATTGAGGGAGAACCGCTTGCGGATTAAGTAAAAGGGCCTCTTGTCACCGCCCGCGGTATTCACGGTGTGGCTTCCCTGTCATGCGCTTTCCGGAGTGTATCGTGAATCACCGTCAGGAGGGAGTGTTCACCTTTCACGTCGGAATTCAGCGACCAGATCATGAGTCCGCCCAACCGCTGCTCCAGCGCATAGGCCGTTTTATCGCGGATGGTGGGCTTGCCGTTATACCAGATGGTGTCGCCCACCTGATCGAGGCCTTCCGCGCCCGGATGGGCCGCAAGAATGGCCGCATAGGGATAATTTTTTCCGGCGGCGTTGCCGAAGCCATAGCCATAAAACGGCACCCCCAGCACGGCTTTTTCCCGGGGCAGCCCCCGGCCCAGCCAATAGGCGACGTTTTCTTTCGCGAAGTCCATCGAGGAATGCTGTCCGGGCGCGTTGGGATTCCACGGACCGGTGCCGTCGTAGGCCATGATATTGATGAAGTCGAAGTGCGCGAAGACGGAGTCCGGCACCCGGTTCCCGCCGTAGCCCTTGGACAAGGCCGCTGTCAGCAGCAGCCGGCGTTCGCGGAAGACCTTGGCCAGCGCCTCGATGAAGCCGCCATAATCCTCATTGATGGACGGTCCTTCGAGATCCACGTCCAGGCCGTCGAATTGGTGCGTGGTCACATAATCGGCCAAGGTGGCCGCGAAGCGCGCGCGTCGGGCCGAACCAATGAGGTCGAAATACCGGGCTTGCAGTGTCTTGTTGTCCGCCGCCCCGCCGCCGCCGATGGAAACGAGGATTTTGACCCCTTCCTGTCGCGCCTTCTCGATCAAGGCGGTGTTTTTCGCATGGAATGACAGCGTGCCTTCGGCATCCACCGGGTTCTCGAAGGCCAGATTGAGGTGCGTCACTTTGTGGTAGTCGATGGTCTGGGCGAAGGCCGGCAGATCGATCCAATTCGGCACGTAAGCTACGACTTTGGGAGCCGCGGCCCCCCACGGCATCAGCGCGAGCCACATCAGCCAGACGTGGCCGAAGACGGGTATAGGGTGCAGGAAACGCATGCGATCCGGAGCATGAGCGGGCCGCGGGCCGGCACAAGGCGGGGAATTCCGCAAGCCCGCTTACGCCCTTCCCGAGGGGTTCTTCAGTCATGCAAACGGACGAAGCCGGTCTAGGGAAGCGACATGAAACAATGGTTGTTGTTGGCGGGCGGGATGCTCGTGGCCGGAGCGGCGTGGGCGCAGATGACGCCCGTGCCGTGGCCGGCGGTGGATGCGTTGGGCCGCGCGTTGCCGCTGGCGGCGGAGACCGGTCCGCCGCGCGCGGATCGCACGTTGGCGATGTTTTACTTCCTCTGGCTCGGGCCGCACGCGCAGGCCGGCGGGCCGTGGGACATTACGAAGATTCTCGCCCAGAATCCCGACGCGCTGCGCCAAGCGGACAGTCCGCTCTGGGGGCCGTTGCACGCGCCGCATCATTGGGGCGAGTCGATTTTCGGATACTACAATTCCGACGATCCTTACGTGCTGCGCAAGCACGCCCAGTTGCTCAGCGACGCGGGGGTGGACGCGGTGGTTTTCGATGTCACCAATCAAGCCACCTACCCGCGGCAATACCGCGCCTTGCTGGAAACATGGAGCCAGGTCCGGCGCGAGGGCAGCCGCACGCCGCAGGTGGCGTTTTTATGCCCGTTCTGGAAGCCGAAGGAAGTGGTGCGCACGCTGTGGCGCGATCTTTACGCGCCGGGATGGCAGGCGGACTTGTGGTTCCGCTGGCAGGGCAAGCCGCTGCTGCTGGCCGATCCCGACCTGCTCTCGGCGGGGGAGGAATTTTCCTCGATGCAAGACCCGGCGAAGCTGGAGCCGGGGCGGACGCTGGCGCAGGCCTTCACGGCGGAGCGTGCCTTTCACGCGGTGGCCGCGCGCGTGCCGACGTGGGGCCGGACCGAGAGCGCGGTCACGCTGACCTTGCGCCGGGGCGGGGTGGCGGGCGAGGCGGTGGCCACGCGCCGGCTCACGTCGCTGGTGGACAATGGTTGGGTGCGTTTGGAAGCGGCGGCTTCTTCCCCTTGGCCCGCAGGAGAGTATGGGCTTGAACTTTCCGACCCAAGCGGCGAGGTCGGTTGGTGGTCGGACCCCGGCGGCCGCGGGCCGCGCGGCCAAGCCTTCGCCGATGGCGCGCCCGTGTCCGGCGCGCGCAGTCTGCGGCTGGAGTGGGAGGACGAGGAGGCGGCGAGGTGGAGGGAATTTTTCACCTTCCGCGCGCCACAGCCGGATTATTTCCGCGGCCCGCTCAAGCCGGACATGTGGAGCTGGCTGGAGGTCTTCCCGCAGCATGTCTTCCCCAACGCGCAAGGCGAACCCGAGCAGATGTCCGTGGGCGTGGCGCAAAATGCGCTCGGCGGACGCCTTGGCTCGCTGAGCGAAACCGGCGCGCGTGGCCGCACGTTTCACGCGGGGGCGAGGGACACCGGGCCGGGCGCGATCCGCCTCGGGCTGAATTTTGCGGAGCAATTCACCCGCGCGCTCCAGGTTGATCCACGAGTTCTGTTCATCACCGGTTGGAACGAATGGATCGCGGGCCGGCATGACGAGTTCGCGGGCCGGCATGACGAGTTCGCGGGCCGGCATGACGAGTTCGCGGGCATCAAGGAGCCGGTCATGTTCGTGGATCAATTCAATCAGGAGTTCAGCCGCGACCTTGAGCCGATGCAGGGCGGCCATGGCGACGATTATTATTACCAGTTCGCCGCCTTCGCGCGCCGTTACAAAGGCACGCCGCCGCTGCCCGTGGCCGGCGCGCCCGTGACCGTGCCCATCACCGCGGATTTCGCGCCGTGGGAGCGCGTCACGCCCGACTTCCGCGATGACGCGGGCGACACGGCCCACCGCGATTTTCCCGGTTACGCCAATCACACCCGCTACGTGAATGCCAGCGGCCGCCACGATTTCACGCTCGCCAAGGCCGCGCGCGACGAGGGACATGTGTATTTTTACGTTGAAACGCGGGAGCCGCTCGGCCCCCCGGACGAACCGGGCTGGATGTGGCTCTTCGTCGATGCGGACGGCGACCCCGCCACCGGATGGGAGGGCTTCGACCTCATGATCAACCGCCACGCGCCCGCCGGCGGCCGGGCCGTGGTCGAGCGCCACGCAGGCGGCGGCTGGCATTGGCGGAAGGCCGGCGAGGCGGTGATCGCGTGGGAAGGTCGCCAGCTCCATCTCGCCCTGCCGCGCGCGTTGTGTCCCGAGCTGCTCACGGCCAAGCCGTGGTTCGATTTCAAATGGGCCGACCATGTCCCGGCCCAGGGCGATTTCACGGCTTGGCTCGACGCCGGCGACACCGCGCCCAACGGGCGTTTTCGCTATCGCTTCCATACCACCGGGACGTCCCCCCATTGACGCGCCCGCCGGGGTGGTGTCCTTGTTGTCCGCGGTTGTCGCCCCGCCGCGTCACGAATCATGAGTGAGAAATTTGCTGAATACGCGCACCCCGAAGCCCTGGTCAGCACCGAATGGCTGGCTGCGCATCTCGATGATCCCGATCTGCGGATCGTGGAGAGCAATGAAGACCTGCTGCTTTACGACACCGGCCACATCCCCGGCGCGGTGCATATCGACTGGCGTTCGGATCTCAACGATCCCATCGTCCGCGATTACATCTCGCCGGAGCATTTCGCCACCGTGGCGGCCAAGAACGGCATCAGCCCGGACACCACCGTTGTCTTTTACGGCGATAAATCCAACTGGTGGGCCTCCTACGCCTTGTGGGTTTTCCAACTCTTCGGCCACACCAAGGTGAAACTCGTCGATGGTGGTCGCGCCAAATGGGTGGCGGAGAACCGCCCGCTGACCCGCGAGGTGCCGACTTACCCGCTCGCGAGCTATCCCGTGCCGGTGCGCGACGACACGAAAATCCGCGCCTTTTACGCCGAAACCCTGGCGCATCACCGCGCCGGTCTGCCACTGGTGGACGTGCGCAGCCCGAAGGAATTCAGCGGTGAAGTCACCCACATGCCGGAGTATCCACAGGAAGGCGTGCTCCGCGGCGGCCACATCCCCGGTGCCAAGAGCCAGCCGTGGGCCGCCGCCGCCAATCCCGACGGCACCTTCAAATCCGCCGCCGAACTCAAGGAAATCTACGAGGACAAACTCGGGCTCAAGAAAGACGACGACATCATCGCCTATTGCCGCATCGGCGAGCGCTCCAGCCACACGTGGTTCGTGCTCAAGTATTTGCTCGGCTTCGACCAAGTCCGCAACTACGACGGCTCCTGGACCGAATGGGGCAACCTCGTGCGCAGCCCGATCGAGCGCTCGTCGTAGCGGGGATGTCAGGTGAAACGCCGCACCTTTTGGAGTGCGGACGGCTTGCCTCCGCTCTTCGGCCCACCGGCTTGCCGGTGAGGAGGCGGGAGAAAGAAAGCAGGGAAGGAAGGGGCGGTTGGAAGTTCGGGAGTTGATGTGTCCCGCCGCGAGGGACAAGCCCCTCACCCCCAAGAGCGGAGGCAAGCCGTCCGCACTCCAAAACGAGGTCGCGTCGTCACAGACTCGTTACAAAGCGAAGTGGATTTTTGTCTTGCCACCCGCGCCGCGATTTCATACAAGCGGCGTCCTATGGGCATTGGCATTATTTCCTGGATATTTCTCGGCCTCATCGCCGGGGCTCTCGCTAAATTCATCATGCCGGGCAAAGACCCCGGCGGGATCTTCGTCACCATCCTCATCGGCATCGCCGGCGGGGTGTTGGGGGGATTCCTCGGCTCCTTCATCGGGCTGGGCAAGATCGAGTCGTTCGACCTCGGCGGCTTGTTCATCGCCACCGTGGGCGCCATCATCCTGCTCATTCTTTACCGGGTCATCATCAAAAAGAAAAAGGGATGACCGTCCGTCTTGCGGAGATGGAATTATGGGGATGGCGCTCCACGCCTTTCGATCGTCACTCCGCGCTCCGCACCCGGTAGAACGTCGGAGCCTCGGGGGTGGGCACGGGGATGCCCCTGACAACCGGAAACCAGTGCAACCCCTCCACGAATGGCGCATACGCGAGCGGCGCGAAGGGGGCAGGAGAGAGGAAAGGCGTCCAAGTCTGGAGATCGGCGGAGGTTTCCACGATGCCCTCGCTCCAGGGCGGTAGCGGGGGCAGACTCAGCCTCCACGCCGGTGCTTCAAAGAGAAGCCTCTGATCGAAGTAGAGTCGCAGGGCATCGGGACGGCTCTGAGATGAATTCGGATCGGTTCCGAAAAAATACTCCTCGGAATCGGGGACGCCGTCGCCGTCGCCATCCATCGTGCCCGGCGCCAATTGATGGAGTGCCTGCCACTCCGTGTAATGGTCGGCCCGTGGTTGCACCCAGACTTCGCGCACCCAGCCGTGGATACCTGCAGCGACGATATCGGAATGCGTGCCCCACCCGTAAGATTCGTGATGGGTGAGGAGCCGCCACGTCACCTCATGCGTGCCGGAGGGAATCGCCAGCGATGCCTCTTCCCAATCGGCGTGACGCTGGGCGGGTTGGGTCAGCCGCAAAGAGTCGCCGATCGAACAGGTGAGGATGGGAGTGATTACAGGCCTGTCCTCAGGAAAAGTGATAACAACACCACCACCGCCGCTGCCTTGGTCGGGCGGGTCCGGCAAGTCAGGTAAGTCAGGGGGCGGAGTCGGGGGCGGCGTCCCATCGGCGAAATAGCACCGGCTGCGGAAGCGGAGCACGCCCGGTCCGGTCACCGTGGCGCGCAGCACGGCGGAAGACCCGCTGCACCAGGCGCCGGACTCTGCGGTGGGAAGGGTTTCACCGAGCGCCAGTGGCGCCCATTGCCGCCCTTCAACCGGCTCGGTGCTGAACGTCAGGGAAGGCGTCGCCGCGGCGAGCGGCAGCGTGAAATCCGCGACCGGCTGGGCGCTCCACGCATCCAGCCAGGCCTCGGGCCGGTTGATGGCGAAGGCGCTCGTAAAATATCTTTCGGTGGATTCGTGGCGGAATTCGATCTGGTGGGAGCCGGCGCCCACACGCAGGCTGACTTCGGCCCACTCGGTCGTGGCCGGAGGCAGGGGCACGAGCGCCCCATCGAGGCGAAGGGTCAGACGGCCCACGCCTTGCCGCCGCCACCACCCGCGAAGGAGGCACGGTCCCTCCACTTGCCAGGTGGCGGCATGGGGCATTCCCGGCTCGGTCAGCAGGGAATGCGCCGCGTCGGTTCCGTCGTGGGAGCGGGCGGGATCGGCCACGCCCGCCCAGCCGCCGGTGGTGGTGGTCACGGAGCCGGCGACATCCATCGCCTCCGCCAGCGGAATCACGGGCGGAGCCGGCAGGTAGGTCAGGGCATCGAGCCGGGGCAGCGGGGCCACGGGTTCGAGCGCCGGGGCGTGCCACCGCCAGATATTCTGGGGGAGGGTGGCCCGGTCGATCACTTCCCAACCGGGAGCCGCGCTCATATTCTGGGAAGACGGGAACCCGAAGCCGAAAGGCCATATGCCGAAGATGAGGAAAGCCGTCTCCTCCCGCCCACCCCATCGGACGGTCAGCCGCGCCGCGGGATGCAGCGGCGCGGCCACGATCGTCGAGCCGGGGCCGAATTCCCAGGCATCCCCATTGACGGCCTCCGGCAAGCCGGTGAGACGGCGGCCTCCCGTCACGCCGAGTTCCAGCAGGACGCCGTCCGTCTCGTCCACCGCTTCCGCCAGTTCCGACACGCCGGGCGTGATTTGAAAATCGCTCAAGAACCAGACCACGCCGTCCACGAACACGGGTGGAACCGGCACAACTTCATCCCCAGTCTCTCGCGGCACCCAGCGCAACACGTGCGTGCCGGACGGCACGGAAAGACGGGCCATGTGCCAGCCGGCTTCATGCGCGGCGGGCAACACGATCTGATCATCGATCCTCACCGTGCAGAGATACGAAGTCCCTCGTTGCGCCCAACGAATGGTGGCCGGGCCGGTGACCGTGGTTTCCAGCCAGGCGCGGGACGTGCCATCAAGGGCCAACCCCAGCATGGGTTGATTTTGAGGGCCGCCGGAAGCCAAAGGGATGACTCCGGTCTCGCTGGCCGTCCATACGCCACCGCCCGTGACGGTCGCCAAGGTCGTCGCTCCCAGCGGCCGCCACGTCACCTCATCAATGGCCAGCGCGATGGTCTCACTCGTCTGCCACGGGTGCTCCGGCAGTGGATTGCGGACGGTGAAACGGAGGCGATGCGGGCCTTCTCCCGTGACCAGCAACGACGGCCATTCCCAACCGGAGAGCGGCACCCGCTGCCCGTCCACCGTCACTTCGAGGTGTTGCCAGAGATTCCACCCGAGTGAGAAGCCCGGCAGGTCGAAGACCCAGAAATCGAACCACCCCGGCCCTTCCACCGTGGCCTCAAGCCACGTTTCGCCTCCCGGAGGCAACACAACTCCGGCGGCCGTGCCTCCCAGGGTGTCCTCCACCGGCTGGCCGAGAAAGGGATGGGATTCCGCGGTGGTCCATGTCACTGACGCCGGGGTGTCCAAGGCGTCGCCCAAGGAGGTGTCGGGCCACGGCGCCCACGTCACTTCGTCGAGTTCCAGGGTGTTGGATGACGGACGGCTATCATCGGAGAAAAACCGCCAGGTGACTTCGACCGGACGGCGCTCCGGCAGACGGAGGATCACCGGATCATCGTCCGGCCAATAGGATAAGTCGAGCACCGGAACGCCATCGAGCCACACCTCGGCCAGAGTGGAGGAAGTGGCAGGGCCACGCTTGCGGAACGACAATTGTCCCGGCCCCGGCACGGTCGTTTTCAGCCAAGTCGAACCGAAGCGGCCGAGCGTGGGTGAGAGCACGGCATCGCCCGTTGGCGTGTTGTATTGATAACCGGACCATGGTCGCGTCGGGTCCGAGATCCAGGGGAGTTCCGGCGCATCAAGTGCTTCACCGAGCGAGACCTGCGGATACGGCTCGAACGACATCTTGCCGAGGCCCGCGCGGGAAGCGTATTCCGGAGAACCGTAATAAGCCACTTCGAGTGTTTGGGGCCCCGGCGGGACGAGCACATCATTAGCGGCCCAGGCCGTAGCTTCACTGGATGAGAACCAGTGTAGCGGGTCGCCGCTCAAGGAAGCCTGCCATTGGCCGGACGGAGTATCGGGCATGAGTCCCCAGTCGAAACGCCATCGCCCCGGCCCGACCACTCCCATGCCGAGCTGCGTGGAGGAACTGGAGGCGGGGGGAGCCCACGGCGGCAGTTGCGGGTGAAGGGCCACCGGGCCAAAAGGCGCGGGAGCCGTGGCCGGTTGCCACGGCCAGCTCGTGACCACGGGCCCTGCGACGCCCAAGGCCGGTAGCACCCGTCCCGGCGGAGCCAACGGCCGCACCCGAAGGTCGGCCAGGGCCATCACTCCCAAGTCAAGTGGATCCGGCAACTCGACATCCGCGGAGAGCGCTATCTCCCATATCAATTGATGCTCGCCGGCCGGCACTTCGATGACATATTCCTCGGGAAGGTAGGAATAGAAATCGTCGCGCAAGGGAATGTCGTCGCAGAGCAATCGCCCAACGAGCCGCCATTCCGTCCCTAACCAAGTGAAGTGGACCTCGGCCGGCCCGGTCACCGCCAGGCGCAGCCACGCCTCCCGCGCGTCGGCGGTCAGGTGCGGCACGGCGGCGAAGGCGCCGAGCGGCAACACCGCCTGCTTTTCCCAAGCCCCAGCCCCGCCGGTGGTCAGCCGGTCGGCCGGCACGCCCAGCGCTTCGGCCAGCGTCGCCGGTTCGGGGATGAACTCGAACGCGTCCAATCCCGATTCCCAGCTCTGATCATGACGCCAGACGACCGTGGAAACGCCGGAAGGAATGCTCCACACTGAAATCGACCAAGGCGACTCGACAGCCGCGGCTTGGAGCATCCTCTCCGCGGGTAACATAGTGTCGCCATCCCAGGCGGCCGGCCATTGCCATTGATAGGCCATCCGCACCAAACCAGGACCGGAAAAATCGGTGGCCAGCGTTGCCCCCGAGGGCAGCCAGACCAGATGACCGCCCAACGCCCAGGCGTGGCCGCTTTCACCACGGACTTCGAGACCATTCGGGGCAGCGGTTGCTCGCCACACCCGGTCCGGCGCATCCAGCGCGACGGCCACCGGCACCGCGCTGGTATCCTGGCCTCGCAGTGAACTCAGGACGATCAGCAACCCGACAAGGGAGGCCACGCCGCGCCGGGCCACAGGACGGAGTCGTCCGGAGGTTTGAATCATCAGTGATTCATAGGAAACGCCAACACACTGTCAATATTGAATAATAAATCCGCTGTGAACGCCGATCTCAACTCATCCACGCAGGGTGATGAATCATTCCGCCTCCGTCCCCTCCACCAGCCCGCCGAGCCGGGCGTCCAGGGCT